>JARRNE010000260.1:0-8252 GCA_037385305.1 Chromatiaceae bacterium
CCCCTTCTAACCCGCTTTCTAGCTTTCTTCCGTATGGCACAGATTATGGAGTATTTTTACGGTCCAGAAAAGGCCGATTTGCGACAGCCTACCCTCGGCCTCAAGGACGGCGACGAGGTGTTGATCAGCCTGGACGATGGGGTGATCCACATCTCCACCCGCAAAGAGCAGCTCAGGCGCGCGCGGGAGCTGATTCGATCCCATGTTTCGGCCTCCCGGTCTTTGGCCGATGAGCTGATCGCCGAGCGGCTCAAGGACACTGAAGGCGGCCCGGCGGGAAACCGCCGGCAACCATGGTGGGTATGCAGCGAGCAACCCTTACACCTCCCATGGATTGATGACTTGCAGCCCGCCAGCCTCATAGGGTGACGTGTCGCGGGATGCCACCATGAAGTCACGCGATGCGGCGATGGCAGCGATATATCCGTCTGGCGTCGGGAAGCCTCGCCCGCCGTTCCGGGCCGTCATGGCCAGCTCGGGATAATGGCGCGCCGCGTCTGCGTCGAACGGCAGCACGCGGCCCTCGAACAAATCCATCAAGCCGTCGAGTGCACGGGCCAGCCTGTTCTTTCGCTTGCCGGCCGGCAAAGCAGCGATGCCGAACAGCAGCTCGGCCAGTGTCACGCTGGACAGGTAGAGTGTCTCGGCGACCTGATCGTTGAGCCAGGCCCGCACGGTCGCATCCGGCTCGGGCTTCATCGCCTCGGAAACGACGTTGGTATCCAGGACGATCATTCGAAGCTCAACGGCTCGGCCGGGGTCTTGTCCCGCACCTTCTCGAGGGCGGCGACGTCCTCATTCGTCAGCCCGATCTTGCGCCCCAGGGACGCCAGCGCATCGCCCAGACGCACGCGCTTCTGCGGCTTGACCACGCTCGCCAGTATCTCGCGCACCTCCGCTTCCGTGCTGCGGCCATGTTGGGCGGCCCGAACCCGCAAGGCGCGGTGCACGTCATCGGGCAGATTCCTCACTGTCAGGATGGCCATCTTCAAAACCTCTTGTGTGCATTCGGATTGATATATATGCAGTCTCTGCCTTCAAGCATAGTATTTTGCTGTCATCCATGGGCAAGCTCGATCAGTTGATCAGCCTGGACGACGGTGTGATCCGTGTCTTTACGCGCAAGCAGCAGCTCAGGCGCGCGCAGGAGCTGGTGCGGTCGCATGTCCCGGCCTCCCGGTCTCTGGCCGACGAGCTGATCGCCGAGCGGCGCGAGGAGGCCGAGCGTGACTGAGTCGGTGCTGACTACGGACCGGAGCTGGAACGGGCTGGCGGTGGGCGTGACGGTGCAATTGGCCAGCCCCTGATCCTTGGCCAGGCGCGCCCGTGCCGTGCGTTGCTCCGTCGCAGACGTTCTCTTCACAAGTAACCCTCCCCGACAATCTCTATGCGGTCCCGGTCGATGTCGAGTCCGTATCCGGCCGGCCTCCCCGCCTCGATCGCCTTAACGGCATAGGCCTCGGCGAGCGGGCCGATGGCCTCTTCGAGGCACTCGCGGATACTCGACTTGCGCTGGTGGAAGAACGCGTAAGTCATGGCCCCGGCGGCGCGCAACTCCGTGCCGGTGCCGTCGCGCAGGTCGGTGCGTTCCGCCTCCGCGTTGTACTCGTGGAGATAGGTGGCGTACTCCTCGCGCTCGGCGGGCTTCCAGCGGCGCTGGTCTTTCGACGGAATCCGCACCGCCGGGGCGCGGCTGAGAGCCCGCCGGGCGAGCCAGGCGTAGAAGGCGAGGTCCGCGCCGCTCAGCGCGATGAATCGTCCATCGGCGAGGTGCAGCCCTTTTTCCCGGAAGTCCAGCGTCACCGTGGGCGGCTCGAACACCTGCTGCGTGGCGGCCACGACCTCGGTGAAGCTGGCCTGCCCCTCCTCCAGGCTCTTGAAGCGGCTCGGCAGGCTGTTGCGCAGGCGCACGAAGGGGATGTCGGCCAGGGTCACCTCCGCGTCCTTGGCGTCGAACCAACGCTCCAACCGGTTGCTGTAGAGCGGATGGTCGTAAGGGGTGGGGTAGAAGAACTCGGGGTTCGACTCGAACGGCGGCGGAACGAGGACGTGCGACAGCCGGTCCTGCGGTCGTCCGAACAGGGTGAGCGCGTTGCCGAGATAATAGGTCATGGTCTTGCGTCCACCGGCGAGCGACACGTGTAAGGCCGCATCATCGTCGGCGGTGAAGGCGCGGACCTTCTCGGTGATGAGATCGGCGCAGGCCTCGTGCTCGGCCTTCATACGGATGTCATCGACCGGTCGGCCCTCAGCGTCGCGGATGACGTGGATCTGCTCGGGGGTGAAGCCGATGCCGCTCAGCGCGTAGTCATTGCAGAGGCGGTGGAAGCGGCCGGTATCCGGCGCGAGGAGCGCGAGCCGCGCGTCCTGGGCTCCCTCTGCGGTGGTCACCAGATGCACCTCGGTGGGAATCAATGGCGGTTTCTGCCTGACGCACAGGGCGTAAAGAGTCTCGGTCACGACCTGAGGGGTGCGGCCAGTGACCATAAGCAGAATCCTGCGTGGGTAGTGGTACGGCTCCCGCCGCTCTTGCATCGCATCGGTCATCGCATTGGTCCCAGGTTGCCCGAAGGGGTGATCAAGGGGAGCCGGTGCATCGTTGCCTCCCTGGCGATCGACTCCGCGGCACCGCCGACTCGACCTTTAGGATGACGCAATGGGCAGAACGTCCGAGATTCGGCAAGCTTGCCGTGACGCCGTGCTAACGGCCATGGCGTCAGCGCCACCCCAGAGAATGTAAGTCGCTGCCGCCATGACCGTTTCCCTCACCCCCGCCCTCTCCCAGTGGGCGAGGGTGACAGGGAGCGCGCCACGCGCGACTTTCATCGTAAGGGCTGGTCGCACTCCGCGTCCCCACCGGCGAGGCGTTCGGCAACCGAGCTGTTCAAGTTGTTCTCGAACAGTTCGTTAAGCGTCGTACTTGATGTACTTGAACCGCGGGTCATCCGGTGTGCCCTCCAGGGCGCTGTCCGGACCGGGTTGCCAGCTGATGGTCTCCTCGATCTTGCGGGCCAGCTCGAAGTCCTTGTCCGTGATCCCCTTCGCCGTGTGGGTCATCAGCTGGACGATCACGAACCCATAGGACGCGGTCAGGTCCGGGTGGTGCCAGGCCGCCTCGGCCAGATGCCCCACCGCGTTGATCACCATCAGGGTCCCTTTCCACCCGCTCGTGCGGTATTTGCGCCGAATACATCCGTTCTCATAGTCCCAGTGGGGCAGCTCGGTCTCGAGCCGCCGGCCTATCTCTTCCTCGCTGTAGGTTCTTTCTTCAGGCATAAGCGTATCCTCCTGTTCCTCCGATGGCTTGCGAAGCTCGGGCCGCTGTCGCCATGACCGTCGGTCCCGGCGCAGCCCCGCCTCTCCCTGGCTCTTGCGGCCGGAGCGCGGCGAATCCAACCCCGGCTCCCGGACGCTGTCGGCTCCAGATGGGGGCTTCGCCCTTACCCCCATAGCCCAGGTCCCCAAGCCAACGCCGGACCCGCGTCTCCCATTCCCACAAGGCCGCGAAAGGCCTGCGCCGACACTGAGGCAGGCTATGCTCCCGGCGTCGCTCCTCGAAGGCGAACGAAAATCCAGCGCAATTCGGTATAAGATTTTCCGGCATCGGGCGGTGGCGGATTCGACGCGGGCGATTACGCCCCGGCTGCGGCGGTCGCGAGCCTGGCGGCGGCCGATGTGCCCGGGTGACACGATCGGAGGCAAGATGCGGGGGCATTGGTTCCAGAAGATGACTGAGCGGGTTCTACAGGAGATTCCCTATCGGGCGGACAGCACCCTGCTGTTCGAGGTCCTGACGGATCGCGCCTGGCCCGTGTTTCTGGACAGCGGTCGTCCATACAGCGAGCAGGCCCGGTACGACATCCTCACTGCCGATCCCCACGCCCTGCTGCTCACCCGAGGGCAACGCACCGAGATCCGGACGGCGGCGGGGAGTAGGTTCTCCCTCGCGGACCCCTTCGCGCTCCTGCAGGAAGAGCTGGGACCGATCCGGCCGTCGGTGGACGGTCTCCCCTTTTGCGGCGGTGCGGCGGGTTACTTCGGCTACGACCTTGGGCGGCGGATCGAGCGGATTCCAAGCCTGGCGGAGGATGCCGAGCAGATCCCGGAGATGGCGGTCGGCATCTACGACTGGGCGGTCGTCGTGGATCACCATGCCAAACGCAGCTGCCTGGTCGCGGGCGACACGCGCCAGCTGCGCGAGACCCTCGGCCTTCTGTCTGCGGCCTGGGGCGAGCGGCGGGTCCAGCGACGACGATCCCCGTTCCGGGTGCTGACCCCGGTCTGCTCGAATCTGAGTCATGGCGATTACCTGACCGCCATCGCCCGCATCAAGCATTACCTCCGTGAGGGGGATTGCTATCAGGTGAACTTCTCCCAGCGTTTTGCCGCGGCGACGGAGGGAGACCCTTGGCAGGCCTATCAGGCCCTGCGTCAGCTCAATCCCGCGCCGTTCGCCGCCTATCTGAGCAGCCCTTACTGCCAGGTGATGTGCTCGTCCCCGGAGCGGTTCCTGCAGGTGCGGGGCGGCTTGGTGGAGACGAAGCCGATCAAGGGGACCTGTCCCCGCGGCCGGAATCCCGTCGAGGATTTCATGCTGGCCGATATGCTTCGCGCCAGCGTCAAGGACCGGGCCGAGCGCCCTGGAGAGCTTCGCCCGGGTGCACCATCTGGTCAGCACCGTGCGCGGGCGTCTTGCGGCGGGCCGAACACCGCTCGACCTTCTGCGCGCCTGCTTCCCAGGAGGCTCCGTCACGGGCGCCCCGAAGGTCCGCGCCATGGAGGTGATCGAGGAGCTGGAGCCCCATCGTCGCGGGGTGTACTGCGGCTCCATCGGCTACCTGGGCTTCGACGGGGCGATGGACACCAATATCGCCATTCGGACCCTGGTGCATTCCCATGGCCTGACGCGTTTGTGGGCAGGGGGCGGGATCGTCGCCGATTCCGACCCGGACTCGGAGTACCGGGAGACCTACCACAAGGCGGCGCCCCTGTTGGAGCTTCTGGATCGGATGCCGCTCGCCGATGTGGGTAGTTAAGCTCGGCGGTAGTCTGGCCTCCGCCCCGCAGCTGAGGCCGTGGCTGACGGCCTTGTCCGCGCGTGATGACGTGGTGCTGGTGCCCGGGGGCGGGCCCTTCGCCGATCAGGTCCGCGCGGCCCAGCGGCAATGGGGATTCGACGACGCCGCGGCCCACCACATGGCCCTCCTGGGCATGGAGCAGTACGGTCGGATGCTCTGTGCCCTGGAGCCCGCTCTGGGCCGTGCCGCCAGTCCCCCGGAGATCGAGCGCCTCGTCGCACAGGGAAAGACGCCCGTCTGGATGCCGGTGGCCATGGTGGTGGACGAGCCCGAGATCGGACACAACTGGGACGTTACCTCCGACTCCCTGGCGGCCTGGCTGTGCTGCAGGCTGGAGGCGGACGGTCTGCTGCTGATCAAGTCCAGCCTTTCCCCTGTACGCAGAACGGGTTAAAGGTCCCATCCGGCTCCTGTCGCGGGATGACGTGATGCTCTTGGGCGGGACGATCATGGGCGCCGGGGCGACGGATCAAGCCGGATAGGGAAGGTGAACGCCCTTTTTCAGGAGAGATCGACCGCGCTGATGGAGACGATCCGGGTACGCGGGGGCAGGGCGCCCCTGTGGCCCTTGCATCTGCGCCGCCTCGAGACCAGCTGCCGGTCCCTGGGCCTCCCGTTCCCGGCGGCTCTGGAGGAGCCCCGCGGGGGAGCGGACCGGGCCCACCGTCTGCAGGTGGGACCGACGGGCGTGATGGTGACCGAGCGGGCAGTGGGACCTGGGAGGCCTTTGCGGCTGGTGACCAGCCGGCTGGTGCACCGCCCGTATCCCCACAAGACGACGGAGCGGGAGCTGTTTGCGGCGGCGCTGGACGAGGCGCGGGAGGCGGGCGCAGACGATGCTCTGCTGCTGACCGGACGCGGCGAGGTCGCCGAGGCGGCGATCTGGTGCATTTTCTGGTGGGAGGGGTGCCGGCTCTGCACCCCGGCGCTTGACCTGGGGGTGCTGCCGAGCATCGCCCGGTCGCGGATTGAGGAGCTGGCGGGTCCCCTCACCGAGAGACGGATGCTCCGCGGCGCGCTTGCGGGCCGCTCGATCTTCCTCGGCAATGCGCTCCGCGGGGTGGTGGAAGTGGCAGAGCTCGACGGCGCGCCGGTGCCCGCGGACCCGGCTACCGCAGCGGTGCAGAGAGGGTTCTGGGAACGATGAGCCAACAAAGAGTAGTTCACCACGAAGCGCAGGGAGAAAAACAAAGAGCAACAGGGCCAAACCCAGAGTTACGATGAAAGTCGCGCGTAGCGCGCACCCTGTCACCCTCGCCCACTGGGAGAGGGCCGGGGTGAGGGAAACGGTCATGGCGGCAGCGACCGACTTTGTCCCATATTGGTTCTCTGGAGCTCGCCGAGCTTCCCGGGAGCGCCCTGCTCGCCTCCTCACGCCTCTACCGGACGGCCCCGGTTGGCCCGCCGGGGCAGCCCGACTACGTCAACGCAGTGACTGCGCTGAAGACCAGACTATCGCCCCGCGCCCTCCTTCAGGAGCTGCAGGCGATCGAGCTGCGACACGGCCGGCGACGGGACGGCACCCGCTGGGGACCCCGCACGCTCGACCTTGATATCCTGACCTACGGTGACGAACAGATTGACGAGGCGGGGCTGACGATTCCCCATCCGGAGCTTCCTCGCCGCGCCTTCGTGCTGGTCCCGCTGGCGGACGTGGCCCCGAAGGGCACGCCGATCCCCGGCATGGGGACCCTGGCCGAGCTGCTGGCGAGCTGTCCCTCGGAGGGGGTCGCCCCTCTCCCGGGACCGTGACGAGGGCCATCGAGACACGGCCCTGTCCCAGCGCCGGAGCAGGGAGGAGTGAAGAACGACCCCCGGCGCCTGTTCGAGCTGCTCAGAGCGGTTGTCCGCTCCGCACTGGCATGGCCCTATGGGGCCGCCCCAAGCAAGCGCCCGGCGTACCGATTCGTCGGGAGGGTGGCCAGGGGCGCTCCCAATAGCAGGGCGCTGCGGGGGGATTGATCAGTGCCTTCCCAACCCTGGAGCTGATCTGTGGGGTGCACACTCGAGAAGGTCGTTCCGTGGGGGCGATCGTACGAGGAGTACGTCGCCATGTTCGGCCTGACGGCGGCCGATCTTGACCGTCGTATCCTAGGCTGCGGGGACGGGCCGGCGGCCTTCAATGCGGGGCTGAGCGAGCGCGGCGGCGCCGTCGTCTCCGTCGATCCGCTCTACCGGTTTGACGCCCCGCAGATCGCGGGACGCATCGCCGAGACCTACGCCACCGTGATGGACCAGGTGGGCCGCAACCAGGGCGACTATGTGTGGACGGCGATCCCCTCCATCGAAGCGCTCGGTGCCGTTCGCATGGCGGCGATGGAGCGGTTTCTCGCGGACTTCGAGGCAGGCAGGCACAAGGGGCGGTACATCGCGTCGGAGCTTCCTTCCCTGCCGTTCGCAAGGCGGCAGTTCGACGTCGCTCTGTCGTCGCATTTCCTGTTCCTTTACAGTGCCCATCTCTCGGCAACCTTTCATTGCCGCGCCCTCGGCGAGATGCTTCGGGTGGCCCGCGAGGTCCGCGTTTTCCCCGTGCTGACGGTCGATGGCTTGCTGTCGCCGCATCTCCCGAAGGTCAGTGAACACATGACGGGCCAGGGCTTCCGCGTGGAATTGCACCGGGTGCCGTATGAATTTCAGCGCGGCGCCAATCAGATGCTGGTTGTCAGCTCCGCCTGAGCTTGGTCACGCAAAGCCCGAGCGCACGATGACCCGCCTCCTCATGCATGTGGACCTGGACGCCTTCTACGCGGCCGTCGAGCAGCGTGATCAGCCCGCGTGGCGGGGTCTGGCCGTGGTGGTCGGCGCCGAGCCGGGGAAGCGCGGCGTGGTCGCCACCTGCTCCTACGAGGCCCGCCGCTTCGGGGTGCGCTCGGCGATGCCGATAGCCGAGGCGGTGCCCCGTCTGCCGCCCGAAACGGTCTATGTTCGTCCCCGCATGGGGCACTATGCAGCGGTCTCCCGCCGGGTCATGGCGGCCCTCGAGAGCATCTCGCCGGTGATCGAGCAGGTCTCCATCGGGGAGGACGTCTTGGATGCCGCTATCCTGCGCGATACCCTGCGCTAGGCTGCGCAGGAGGTGGGCTTTCTCGCCCGCCACGAGGGGCGCAAGGGGTCCGTCGTCGCCCTGAAGATCCGCCTGCATCCCTTCGAGACCGCGGACACGTCCGGTGCCGA
>JARRNE010000261.1:0-4633 GCA_037385305.1 Chromatiaceae bacterium
CTTGGCGCGCTGATGGGTGCCGCGCTCGGCCACAATGTAGATCGTGGCCTTGCCTCGGAAGGGATCGGGAGGCCGAGCACCTGGGATCGCGAGCGGGTCCAGACTGCTTTCTTCACTGCCGCCTTCTCGGTGATGGGGCACATCGCCAAGGCGGACGGACGGGTTTCCCCCCACGAGATCGCATTGGCCGAGGCGCTGATGGCGCAGATGGACCTGTCGCCGGAGATGCGTCGCACCGCGATACGGCTCTTCAATGAGGGAAAAGCCCCGGGATTTCCCCTCGATCAGGTGCTGGAGCAGTTCCGGCGCGAGACGCTGCGCCGCCGCACCCTCATCCAGATGTTTCTGGAGATACAGATCCAGGCCGCCTATGCGGACGGGGCACTGAATCCTCAGGAGGAGCGGGTTCTGCTGCACATCTGCCGCCAGCTCGGAATTTCGGAATTCATCTTCCGGCGCCTGGTGCAGCTGGTCCGGCTGCAGCACGAGTTCGCGGAGGGGCGGGCCGGCCGCAGCCCGGGGCAGCCGGCCCGAGAGGGCCCCACGCTGCACCACGCGTATGCCGTCCTCGGCGTTAAGCCTGGGGCCAGCGACGCCGAGGTCAAGCGGGCCTATCGTCGGCTGCTCAGCCAGCATCACCCAGACAAGCTCGTCTCCAAAGGGTTGCCGGAGGAGATGATGAAGCTGGCAACCCAGAAGACCCATGAGATCCGGCAGGCCTATGAGATGATCACCCAGGCGCGGGGGGCATAGCGGTCGCGTTCGTTGATCAGGCAAGCGGGCTCATGGCCGTGCTGGCCGTCAGCGTCGTCGCGGCGGGCTGGCTTTGGCATCGGCTCCGGCCGAGGACAGACCAATCAGTGTGAGGGGCAGGGTCCCGGAGTGAAAAACCGCCAGACTTGGGTTAGAGTGCAAGGCTTCGATCTTTTACCCGCCCGTCGGCCCGCATGCTGGGGAGCGCCGGCTCTAGGGAGGCAGCACCATGGCAGAAGACCTGATTGCACCGTCCATCCTGTCGGCCGACTTCGCCAAGATCGGCGAGGAGGTGGACAACGTCCTGGCGGCCGGGGCGGACATCGTCCACTTCGACGTCATGGACAACCACTATGTGCCCAACCTGACCATCGGCCCGCTTGTTTGCGAGGCCCTGCGCAAGCATGGGGTCACCGCTCCCATCGACGTCCACCTGATGGTCAAGCCGGTGGACCGCATTGTGCCGGACTTCGCTGCCGCCGGGGCTAGCTACATCACCTTTCACCCCGAGGCGAGCGAGCACATCGACCGCACCCTTCAGCTGATACGCAGCGAGGGCTGCAGGTCCGGTCTGGTATTCAATCCGGCGACGCCCTTGAGCTACCTTGACTACGTGCTGGACAAGGTGGACATGATCCTGCTCATGTCCGTGAATCCGGGCTTCGGCGGGCAGAGCTTCATCCCTTCCGCCATGGAGAAGCTGCGCCAGGTCCGCAAGATCATCGATGCCTCCGGGCTCGACATCCGCCTGGAGATCGACGGCGGGGTCAAGGCGGACAACATCGGCGGGATCAAGGCTGCGGGGGCCAATACGTTCGTGTCGGGCTCCGGCATCTTCAGCAAGGGCAAGGACAGCGATCCCAACCGCTACGACACCATCATTCGCCAGATGCGGGAGGCCTTGGCAGGCGCCGGGGGCTGAGTCCCCCGGGAACCTTATCGGCGTTGCTGCAGTGAAGCGCCCCAAGATGATTCTGCTCGACCTGGACGGCACCCTGATTGACAGCGTGCCGGACTTGGCCTTCTGCGTGGACGCCATGATGGAGCGGCTGGGACGTCCTCCCCGCGGAGAGGCGGCCGTTCGCAACTGGGTCGGCAACGGTGTGGAGCGGCTCGTGCAGCGGGCGCTTATCGGGCAGCTGGACGGCGACCCCGACCCGGCGGATTACGCGCGGGCCTACCCCATCTTCGTGGAGCTTTACCGGCAAAATACCTCCGGGCGTTCTGTCCTCTACCCGGGGGTGCGCGAGGGGCTGGACTATCTGACCGAAGAGGGTTACCCATTGGGCTGTGTCACCAACAAGGCGGCCCAGTTCGCCGAGCCGCTGCTCAGGGACATTGGGGTGCGCGGCGCCTTCGAGATCGTCATCAGCGGCGACAGCCTGCCGCGCAAGAAGCCGGACCCGATGCCGCTGCTGCACGCGGCCGAGCACTTCGGGGTCCACCCCCGGGACGCCCTCATGGTGGGTGACTCTGTAAGCGACGTGAAGGCGGCGCGTGCGGCCGGGTTTGCCATCGTGTGCATGACCTACGGCTATAACCACGGGGGCGACATCCGCGAGGCCGAGCCCGACGCCGTGATGGATTCACTGGCGGAGATCAGGGGCCTGCTGGAGCAGGCGCCCCGAGCTGCGGAGCGTTAACAAGGGTGACAATCGGGAATCTCCATCAGATGCAGGCGATCGTCGGGGGGCGATGGCGGCGCTAGCGCGTCACCTGCCGGACCCGCGTATCATCTGAACCCCGGAGAATTCCATGATCCCTGATGAGTTCAACGCCCTGGCGGAACAGGGCTACAACCGCATTCCCCTGGTGTGCGAGGTCCTCGCCGATCTCGACACACCGCTTAGCGTCTACCTCAAGCTCGTCGACGGTTCCTTCTCCTACCTGTTCGAGTCCGTCCACGGCGGTGAGAAATGGGGTCGGTACTCCATCATCGGTCTCCCCTGTCGGACCCTCATCAGGGTCGCAGACCATCGCGTCACCCTCGAGCGGGACGGAGAGCTGGTCGAGCAGGTGGAGACCGAAGACCCTCTCGGCTGGATCGATGGCTACCACCGCCGCTTCCGCGTCGCCGAGCCCCCCGACATGCCCCGTTTCACCGGGGGACTGGTGGGCTACTTCGGCTACGACACCATCCGCTACATCGAGCCCCGTTTGGCCCGCTGTCCCAACCCGGACCTTCTTGGCACGCCGGATGTCCTGCTCATGGTTTCGGATGAGGTGGTCGTCTTCGACAACCTGAGCGGACGGATGTACATCATCCTGCACCTGGACCCGACGGCCGGGGATACCTTGGCGGCGGGCGAGGCTCGCATTGCGGAGCTGGTGGCGCGGATGCAGACCGGCGCGCGCCGCCGCCGGCCCGTCGGGCCCCTGCGGGAGGTGGCCGAGACCGACTTTGTCTCCGGCTTCACGGAGGCCGGCTTCAAGGAGGCGGTCGAGCGAATACGGAGCTACATCCTCGAAGGGGACTGCATGCAGGTGGTCCTCTCCCAGCGTCTCTCGATCTCATTCGATGCCCCGCCGCTGGATCTCTATCGGGCCCTTCGCGGTCTGAACCCCTCTCCCTACATGTACTACCTCGACCTCGGGGATTTCCACATCGTGGGCTCCTCCCCCGAGATCCTCACCCGGCTGGAGGACGGGGTTATCACCGTCCGCCCCATTGCCGGGACCCGCCGGCGTGGCTACACGGAGGCGGAGGACCGTGCCCTGGAGGCCGAGCTACTCGCGGACCCGAAGGAGCTCGCCGAGCACCTGATGCTCATCGATCTGGGCCGCAACGACACCGGTCGGGCCGCCCGTATCGGGACGGTGCGGGTCACCGACCGGATGATCGTGGAGCGCTACTCCCACGTCATGCACATCGTCTCCAACGTGATCGGCGAGCTGAAGGAAGGGCTGCGCGCCATCGACGTCCTGCGCGCGACCTTTCCGGCCGGCACGGTCTCGGGTGCGCCCAAGATCCGCGCCATGGAGATCATCGACGAGCTGGAGCCAGTAAAGCGGGGTGTCTACTCGGGGGCGGTCGGCTATATCTCCTGGACGGGCAACATGGACACCGCCATCGCTATCCGTACCGCGCTGATCAGGGACGGCACCCTCCATATTCAGGCGGGTGCCGGCATCGTCGCGGATTCGCAGCCGGACCTCGAGTGGAAGGAGACCATGAACAAGGGCCGGGCGATCTTCCGGGCGGTGGCCATGGCGGAGGCCGGTATCGATCGGGGCATCTGTGCCACGGGTCAGGGGGGCTGAGCATGCTCCTGATGATCGATGATCGGCATCGCGGCCCGTGAAGGTCGGAAATCGTCTCAGATTTTCGGGGAATTGACGAAAAAAGCTTGGCCGGCGGCGCCACAAGCTGGTCGACATGATCGTGATCGCCATCGCAGCGATGCTCTGCGGTGCGGACTGCTGGGTGGCGATCGCGGCGTTCGGCCGCCCCAAGGAGGGCTGGCTGCGGCAGTTTCTGGAGCTGTCCCACGGCATCCCGTCGCACGATACCTTCCGGCGGGTATTCGCGGTGCTGGCACCGGGGGCCTTTGAGGCGTGCTTTCGCTCCTGGGCGGAGGCGATTCGCTCGGCGAGCCCCGGGACGCGGCCCGCATATGCCCCGCCCGTGCGGACGACCGCCAACCGTTTCCGGGTACCCTGAGCTTCCCGCTCGTCCGGCCTGACGGCAGGCTGTACGGATGGCAGGTCGGCCCGGTCCTGGTCAGGGCGCTGTAACATCTGGTGCAGGAAGACGCCGGGAGCTGACGCTGGACTCGGTCCCCACCCCGGCGCCTCAGCCCTCCCCGGGACGCTCCAGGTCCAGCTCGGGGGCCGGATCGGCATCCGGGTGCATCTCAAGGACCACCGGCGTGGTGCGCAC
>JARRNE010000262.1:0-4628 GCA_037385305.1 Chromatiaceae bacterium
GCCAGGCTCACGCCCAGGATGGCATTGGCACCGAGCTTTTCCTTGTGTGGGGTGCCGTCGAGGGACAACATGGCCCGATCGACCGCACCCTGATCAATGGCATTCATACCTTTGAGGACGTTGGCGATCTCGTCGTTGACGTGGCCCACCGCCTTCCGTACCCCCTTGCCGCCGTAGCGGCCGGCATCGCCGTCGCGCAGCTCCAGGGCCTCGTGGACACCGGTGGACGCCCCCGAGGGAACGGCAGCCCTCCCCAGGGCTCCGCCTTCAACCGAAACCTCGACCTCAACGGTCGGATTGCCGCGGGAGTCGAGGATCTCGCGTGCGTGAACGGACCGGATGCACGTACTCATAAAGCCTCCAAGTTTCGACAGATACAGACGACGATGATCTGCGCGTCCCAGTTCAGGTGTAGGCGCGCAGGCTCAAATCAAACCAGGCACAAGACGGAATTGAAAAACCTGCCATCAAACCCACTGCGGCTGCAAACGGTAATCGTTGGGGTGGCAGAGGCCGACCCGCACCCCGCAGACCGTGCACGATGGTCCGGGAGCAGGCGAATTCAGCTGACTGCGCTGGCAAAACGGACTTTTTTTCATGGAATTATATGTTATACGTATTCGCCGGCATCAAGTCTCCAGGAGTCTACGCCACAATGCAGCGCGTCGCCCGGACCTTTGTCCCCGAGTGATAATCCGAGCCTATGGATCGACATACCCCTGAATCCGGCCCCGTCGCAACACCTCCCCGGAGGCCTAACGGCGACAGGCCCGGGCCGGAGGACCGCTGGACGGTCCAGGATCTGATCGACTTCGAATATTACCTTGATCGGGACGAGCAGGAGCTGCGCCAGCAGCCGGCCGCGCGCAAGGCGCTCGTGGACCGGGACCGTTCCGTCTACCTGGACCGCATTGCACCCGTCGTCGCCCGGGTCAAATCCCACACAGCCTTGCACAGGCGCTGGAGCCTGAGGCGCTGGCTGGAGGCGCGCCGCGAATCCGAGCTGCCGGCCGTTCGGGCGCTTCTCCCCGGCACCGCTTTCGCAATGGCTCAGCGGTGGATCATCATCGGCATGGCGGTGCTCGGCCTCCTGGGCGGGATCGGCGCCGCGTCCGCACTCCTCAGCTACGAAGGACAACGTCCGGTCAACATCGCCTGGTTCCTCTTCCTGCTGGTTGGCGCCCAGTTCCTGATCATCGCTGGGGGCGTGGCGGCCTGGGTGGTTCGTAAGTACCATGCCGCAGATAGCGCCCTGGAGGACATCACAATCCTCGGGCGGCTCATCCGGCCCATGTTCACCCGCCTCGGGCGCCTGCTGCAACGTCACCGGCTCGCCCGGGTGAGCCAGGAGGCACGGGACCGAGCCCTCGCCGGCAGCGGGATGCTCAAGGCGAATTACGCCCTCTATGGACCCGTCTCCTATCTCGCCGTGCTGGTCCCCGCGCAGGTGCTTGGGGTGGCCTTCAACGTGGGCATCATTGCGACCACCATCTCCCGGGTGTGGTTCACCGACCTCGCCTTCGGCTGGGGCTCCACCCTGGATCTCGAGCCCGCGACCATCTACCACATGGCCCGGACCATCGCCGCACCTTGGCGCTGGTTGTTCGGGGAGGGGGCGGGATTTCCCACGCTTGACCAAGTGGCCGGAAGCCGGTTCAGCCTGAAGGACCCGCTCTCCATGCTGCGCGCCGAGCACCTGCACTCCTGGCGCTGGTTCCTGGTGCTCTGCGTTTTCAGCTATGGGCTGCTGCCCCGGCTCGCCATGCTGGGGGCGTCCGTCCTGGCACAACGACATATCCTCGGGCGTCTGCCTTTCAGCCACGGGCGAACACAGGCCGTGTACGCCCGCATGATCAGCCCGCGCCTGGAGACGGGGACGACCGCCGGCGGCCGTGGGCCGGAGATGCCGATCCCCGGGCCCATTACCGCTTACGGGCCGCCAGGAAAGGCCGCCGCTGGGCCAGCGGCCGCCCCGCCGTCGGACGCAACACGACCAGAGCCGCCGGGAACGCTCACCCTGCCTGCGACGCAGGTGCTCGGATCCGGACTCGTGCCCTCCGGAAAGCGGGAGACCGTGCCAACAGCTCCACCGGTGGAGAGAACCTTCCCGGAAACACGAGTCAAACCGCGCCCCAAGACTGAGCGAGAAGCACCACCATCGGCCGTGGTGCCGGCGTCCGGTCGCTCGCCGGAACCCCACCCGGAGCCGGAGAGCGCGCCGCCTCCCCAAGCGCTTACCGAGGGGGGGCCCGAGCAGCGGAGCGCCCCGGGACCAGTCGAGGTCCCCGAGCCCCAGGCGGCCCCAACCCAGGCCCCACAGGAGCCGGAGGTCGCGCCCGCGGCTGGCGTCGCCGGAGAGCCCGAGGCCGGCCCCCCTCCGGTTACAGAGCCGAAGCGGGAGACCGAGGTGGTCCCCACCGCCGAGAAGGCACCGCCGGCCGTGCCGGAGGTATCCGCTACGGAGCTCGAGCCAGCCGCTTCCCAGCAAGCATTGGTCCCGCATGAACCCGAGCGACAGGTCGAGGCCGGGCGCAAGCCGGAACCGTCCCCCGCGGTACCCGCCGGTCCACTCCCGGAGGCCAGGCAGACGGCGACCGCCCTCGGGGTCCCCGGCGGGATCGCAGCGGATGCCTGTCTGCTCCTCATCCACGTCGATGTGGACGACATTATCGAGGACGAAGACCGCCCTCGGCTTGCGCGGATGCTCATGGCGCACTCCGGGTGGCGGGTGGCGGGTGCCGGCTCCTTCGGATCCGGTAAGGCCATGACGGAGCGGGTGGTGCGCTGGGTCGGGGAGCAGGATTGGGAGTCCCCGCCCCCGCGCTTGGCCATCCTCATGGACGGCTCCCAGCCCCCCATCACGGAAAACCTGAGGCTCCTGCGGGAGCTGCGAGCCGCGGCCGGTCCGCGGGCCCAAATCCTGCTGACCCTTGTGGGGGACCCCGCGGACGAGGATCGCCTGCCGCCCATGCGGCGCTTCGAGTATCTGGACTGGCACCGAAAGATCGAGGCGATGGGAGACCCGTATCTGCGGCTCGAGATGCTTGCCCCGCCGAGCGAGGACGGAAGCGACTGATGGCCTCCGCAGCCGCTGAGATCCCAAGACTCGCAATCATGGGGCACCCGAACGCGGGGAAGTCGTCCGTAGTCGCGACTCTGACCGAGAACGACCGCATCGCCATCGACAAGCGAGCGGGCACCACAACCGAGTCCAATGTCTACCCGGTGATCATCGACGGGGAGACGGTAATCGAGTTCATCGACACCCCCGGCTTTCAGAACCCCAGCGCCATTCTCGAGTGGTTTCAAGGGCACCCGACGGTTCGCGACTTACCCAAGGAGTTCCTCAAGGCCCATAAGAGCGATCCACTTTTTGCCCACGACTGCGACCTCCTGGAGCCGGTGGCACGGGGAGCCGGCATGGTGCTGGTGCTGGATGGGTCCAAGCGAATCAAAGAGAAGGACCGCATCGAGATCGAGCTCATGCGCCTCACCGCCCGACCGCGCATGGCCATCCTCAACAACCTCACCCGCCAAACCCGCTACATGGCCCAGTGGCATCAGACCCTCAGCAAGGCCTTCAACTCGGTGCGCGAGTTCAATGCCCATCGGGCGACCTATGCGGAGCGCATCAACCTGCTGAATGCCCTGAAGAGCATCGACCAGCGCTGGGAGAATCGCGTGGCCAGGACCATCGAGGCATTCGAGCGGGACTGGGACAGGCGCATGGATCAGGCAACGGAGACCATCATCGACCTGCTCAAGGACGCGCTCGCCTACCGCGCCAGCGCGGTAGTCAAAGAGGCGGACATGACCACCCGCCTCGGATGGAACCGGGTCAAGGGGGAGGTGATGGCTGAGCTGGAGAACGGCCTGCGCCGGCTCGAGACCGAGGCACAACAGCAGATCCGCAGCCACTTCCGGCACCACGTCTGGGACCAGCCACCGGAATCCGTGCTCTCCAAGGACCTGCTCTCCGAGGACGTGAACCGTGCCCTGGGGCTCTCCCGGCGTCAACTGGCGCTCGCGGGATTGACAGCGGGGGCCGCCACGGGGGCGGGGATCGACCTCGCGCTGGCGGGCAGCTCCCTTGGCGCGGCCGCCTTCCTGGGCGCCACTGCAGGCGGCCTGCTGGGGCTGGCGGGGGGCCGGACCCTCGCGAAGCTGAATATCGAGGTCAAGCCCGGAACCCAGCGGTTCACCGCGGGCCCTGTGTCCAACCCCAAGTTCCCCTTCATCCTTCTCGACCGCATCCTCCTCTACAGCGCGAGGGCCATGAACTGGGCCCACGGTCGCCAAGCCGCGGACGAGGACTCCCCGGAGAAAGTGCCCGACCGCGAGACCTCGGTCAAAGGCTTCGCGGAGGAGCTGAGCCTAGCCGAACAGCGCGACCTGACCAAGTTCTTTGCCGACGCCCGGCGCGGCAAGGGCTCTGATCGGGAAGATGCCTGCCGTGACATCATTAAGCGCATCCTGCATGACCTCTCGGCAGGCCGAATCGACAGCCGCGCCGAACTTTGAGCGGGGGGCATGTCATCCCTACGGAGCACTGGCGCCGACGCCCGCTCAGGCGTTGCATTCCACGAAGATCCGCCGAGTGCAGTTGGCGCAGACAGACCTATCCAGCT
>JARRNE010000263.1:0-6232 GCA_037385305.1 Chromatiaceae bacterium
GACTGCCCCCTCTTTCTCATCTCGACGGTCCGCGCCGACTTCCTCGACCGCTTCGAGGACCTGCCGCGTCTAGTCAACCTGCGCAACCGCCTTGCCCGGCCCTGGACGCTGCCCCCCATCGGCGAGGACGGCCTGCGCGAGGTCATCGCCGGTCCTGCCCGCCTGGCGAGCCTCGACGTGAGCGAGGTCCAGGAGGCCATGGTCGCCGAGGCGCGGGACGAGCCCGGGGCACTGCCGCTGGTAGAGAGCGCACTCAGCTGGCTTTGGGAGGCGCGGGAGGACAGCCGCCTGAGCGGTCGCAAGCTCAACGCGGAAGGTGGGCTCGCCGGCATCCTGAGCCGCACCGCCGACGACCTGCTCGCGGGACTGGGCGATGAGCGCGACCGCGCGCTGGAGCTGCTCTTCCGTCTGGTCAAGGTGGATCCGGAAGGTCGCCGCCACAGCCGCCGGCGCATCCCGCTCGAGGAGGCGATCGCGGTGGCCGGCGGCGGCACGCAGGGTCACGCCCTGGTCACGCGGCTCTGCGGCGAGCGCCCCCGCGACGGGGACACGGCCGCCGGACCCCTGCGCCTGATCACCGTGACCGAGGAGCCGGCGCTCGCCGATGGGTCGCAACCAACCGGCCGCTGGGTGAGCCTGATCCACGAGACCCTGATCCGCAGCAAGGGCCTCGACGACCAAGGCAGGCCGCAGCCCTATTGGCCGATGCTATGGGACTACATCGAGGCCTATCAGGATCGCGCCGCGCGGCGCGAGCAGCTGCGCGTGGACACGAGCACCTGGTTGGAGCACGACAGGGCTGCGAGCTACCTCTGGTCCCACGAGCGCGTGCGCGAGCTGGTCGCGACCTTGCGCAAGCCCGGTCCACGCCTCTTGTTGAGCGCCGAGGAAACGGAGTTCCTCGGACCCATCGACGCCGAGACGATGTTGGCGGAGCTCCAAGAGCCGGACACCGACCACAAGCGCCGTGCGCTGATCGGCGAGCGCCTCGCTGTCCTCGGCGACCCCCGTCCAGGCGTCGGTGTCGGTCCCGACGGGCTGCCGGTAATCGACTGGTGCCCGGTGCCAGGCGGTGAGGCGGCCATCCAGGTGCAGCGACGCTTCCTGTGGGGCACCAGGGCGATGGTCAGGCCGGTGGCGGACTTCCACATCTCCCGCTACCCGGTGACCGTTGCCCAGTACCGCGCCTTCCTCGAGGCGGAGGATGGCTGGCGCGATGCGCGATGGTGGGCGGAGGACCTCTACCGCGACCCGGAGGGCGACAGCTACGACGTCGGGCGCTTCGGTAGCCACCCCGCTGTGTATGTGAGCTGGTTCGACACGGTGGCCTTCTGTCGCTGGCTGAGCCACCGCTCGGGTCTGGCGGTGCGGCTACCGGATGAGTGGGAGTGGCAGCACGCCGCCACCCTGGGCGACCCCGAGCGGATCTTTCCGTGGGGTCCAGACTGGGACCCAAAGGAGGAGCCCTTTCGTGCCAACACCTTCGAGAGCAGGCTGGGCGCCGCCACCGCGGTCGGCCTGTATCGAGGCGGCGCCTCTCCGGCCGGCGTGCTGGATATGACTGGAACCGTCTGGGAATGGTGCCTGAACAAGTACAAGCGTCCCAACGTGACCGTTTCGCGCGAAGACGACTTCGCGGAGCGGGTGGTGCGCGGCGGGTCCTGGGCCGGCAGTCAGGGCTTCGCGCGCTCGGCCTTCCGCAGTTGTCCGCCGACCACGGTTTGCGGGCCGAGGCGAGGAGGGGAAGATGGCGCGGGTCGGTCCCGTCCGCACGGCTCGGCTCCTCCGAACCGTCGGGCGCATACCAAACAGGGGCGCCGGCCGGACCCGCTCCCCCGGCGCCCCGGCCATCACCTGCGAGGTCTGCTGTGCCCAAAGCATCCGTAGGGCCCGCTACGCGGAACGACACAACCCGCAGCTAATCCCCACCCGAATCCGCGATCGGCAAAATCCATCGGCCCACACCCCCAACCCGCGACATACCTGCCTTCACGAACGAAACGGTGAAAGGGCCTCCACGGCGATCAGGTAGGGTGGATAAGGCGCGCAGCTCACCAGGCTGGCCGTTTCTAGGAGCGCAGCCGCGCCGCATCCACCGCGCGAGCTGGCCGCCCGCGGACTATTCAAGCTCCACGCCTCCAAGCTCCGGCGGGAGCTCACCACCCCAATCCTCCGGATACCACCCGCGCTCCACCGAGCGCCGAAACGACGACCAGGGCCAGTCGGCGACGCTGCGAACGAGCCCGTGCTTGACCGGGTTGTAGTGCAGGTAATCCATGTGTCGACGCCAATCGTCCTCATCCCGGATCGCGTGCTCGTAATAGCGCCGTTGCCAGACGGGGCGCTCGTTGCGCCGGTTGGTGCGCGAATCGACGGCAGCAGAGAAGCGCTTCTTGATCTCCCGCCAGCGGCCGGGGTAGTCGGCATCGCCCGGCGGGAGACGGAGGATGCAGTGGAGGTGATCGGGCAGGATGACGATGCCCTCAACTGAGAAGGGGCGCGTTGCCTTGATGTGTCGGAATGCATCGCGCAACAGCCCGATGTGCTCGTCCGAAGTCAGCAGCGGCCGCCGATGCCAGGTGACCAGGGTGAAGAAGTAGGTTCCTCCGGGGATGAAGACGCGTCGGTAGCGGCTCATGTTTCGTGGCCAGGGGTGACGGTGGATGCGCTTCGCTTATCCACCCTACAGGGAATTGCGGCATTGCGGGATAGCGATGGCGAGTGCGAGCCCTGGGGCCGGAGGCGTGCAGTCGCGGAGCACCTCGCCGGCTGCGCCTGGTGACCTACGAGAACCGCGCCCAGGTGGTGCCAGTCGAATACGGAATCCCCTGGCTCGGCTACGTCTTCTACCCGACCCACCGGATGGTGAAGGCGCGCAAGCCGCGCAAGGTGCGCAACGCCCACCACCGGCTGCGCGCGGGGCTCGCCACCTACCATCGCGGGGAGATCAGCTTCGCGGCGCTGCAGGCGGGCATTCGCGGCTGGATCGCCCATGTGCGGCACGCCGACAGCTGGGGCCTGCGGGCCAAGGTGCTCGACTCCCTGGTGATCTGCCCCGCGGAGCACCGCCGGGCGTTGGCGTCGCGGGCGGCTGCGCAAGAGACCTACCAAGCGCGGTAACCACCGCAGCCACGGAGGGCGTGAAAATGGCACGTAAACGGCGCTGCGCGCCGTTGGTGCCGCTCGCGCGGCACCTCAGTGCTCAGCGCTCGAAGATGGGGGACGAACACAACACCCGAAACCCGACGAAGCCGAGGCGGTTGACCGGGTAGTACCCGTCGCGGAAGGCCGAGCGCGCGCCGACCCGATCGCCGAACCAGGACCCGCCGCGCACCACCCGTCGATCCTGGCCGCCTTGGGGGAAGCCAATGTCCTCTGGGTCCTCGAAGGAGTTCAGGCACCACTCCCAGACGGTGCCGGCCATGTCCAGCGCACCGGCAGGAGAGGCCCCGAGGGGGTAAAGCCCGACGGCCGTGGAGCGGTTCAGCTCGCTCTCGATTGTGTTGGCGTGCCAGGGCTCTTGCTGGGGGTCCCAGTCGACGCCCCAGGGATAGATCTGCTTGGGCTCGCCGCGTCGAGGGTCCGCCCCGATTGCCGCACACTGCCACTGGAATTCCGTCGGCAGTCGGACCTCGAAGCCCAGACGCACGCCCAGCCAATGGCAGAAGGCCATGGCATCCCACCAGTTGACGCTGTCCGCGGGATGGTTGCCGTAGCGCGCCCGGTGCTTGGGCGGGGGATAGTCTGCCGGCAGGTTGAACGGAAGGCCATCCGGCAGACGCCACTCGCCCCTCTGATCGTCGCCTTTCCGATAACAGTCCGTGAGAAAGGCCTGGAATTGGACGACGCTCACCGGGTAGCGGGCGATCGAGAACGGTTCGACATGCCGGGTGAGGGTCTTGATGACCTCCGAGTTGGCGTCATCCGGGTTGGCGCGGATCTCGATGGTTACCTCGCCGCCCTCGACCTCGCACCAGGCGATGTCCGGAAGGCCGTCCGCGCGAAGGCCCACGCCGGGCCGGCGATCGCCCAGGACCGCCAGGCGCACCCCGACGCTCGCCCGCGCCTCGTGGCCGAGGGGCAGGCGCCAGGCGTCGCCGTAGCGCCCGCTGCCTCGCTCGCGATCCGGACCCGCGCCCAGGGCGGGCAGCTCCGCCAGGGCATCCGGATCGGTGGGGCCGGTGAAGGCCCGCACCAGAGCGGGGTTCGCCACGTCCTCCAGCGAGACGCCACTGCGGGCGATCTCGCCCACCGCATCCAGGAGGCGCCCCTCGGGCCAGAGGAGCCCATCCTTGATCTCCGGGCGCGGCTCCGCGCTCCAGGCGGCCGCGGCCTCCTCGATCTGGGCGCGCAGGCTGAGCGCCTTGCGGTCCTTCAGCAGCCAGCCGTGCAGGGTGTCCCAGACGCGGAACAGGGCCTCGTGGGCGACGCTGAGGACCGGCTCGCCGTTGGCGCTGCCCGACACCAGCAGCCGCTCGGCCACGAAGCGCTTCAGGAGGGCCTCGCACGAGGCGGGCATCCGCGCCCAGGTGGCGATGCGGCGGGTGAACTGGCCCTCCACGCCCACCTGGGCCAGGCTGTAGAAGGCCTGTCGCAGGTCACGCATCCGGGGATCGTCTGGAGGCAGGCCCTTGTACCCTGTCCGCTCGACGATGGTGTCCGCTGCGCGTTTGATGGCGCCCGAGACACCCCCGAGGGCCTCGTAGGCCTCGAACGTCAGCCGGCCCTCCTTCTCACACCGCCCGTAGAGCTTCCCCAGGGTGAAGGCGAGCAGCGGCAGGGCGTCGCTGTAGGCGGTGTCCTGCACCATGCGCTCGGCGAGTCCGGCATCGAGGTCGAGACCGAAGCGCTCGGCCGGACCCTCGATCACGGCGCTGAAGTGCTCGCGCTGCATGGGATCGAGGGTGATCGGCTCGTAGCGGTCCGCCGCCCCCTCGAAGAGCTGGAAGGCGTTGAGGAAGTCCGAGCGCATGGTGGCCAGGACGACGAGCGGGCTCGAGGCATCGGCGCTCGCTTCCAGCAGCAGCGCCAGGGCCGCCCGCGCTTCGGTTCCCTCGGCCGTGGCGAAGACCTCCTCGAGCTGGTCGAGGACGATCAGGATGCTGCCGCTCGGCGCGCCCTGGACGTCCAGAAGCTCGCCGGCAAGCAGGCGCAGCTCGCCGGCGTCGGCCAGTCGGCTGCGCAGGGTGACGAGCGGTTGGGGGCGTCCCGCGTGCTTGAACGCCTGCCCGAGGGCCAGGGCAAGCCCGTCGAGCCCGCGGCCGCCGAAGAAGGGAGGCACGAGGACCCAGCTTGCTCCGGCCCCGACGCCTGCACTCGCATGCCGCAATTGGGGCAAGACCCCGGCGCGAGCTAGCGACGACTTGCCGCAGCCCGACGCCCCCAAGACCCGCAGGAAGCCGTTGGCATCGCCCTTCCGGCGCCGGTGGAGCCGGTCGATGACCTGGTCGGTCTCTGCATCGCGACCGAAGAAGACGGCGGCGTCCGTCTCCTGGAAGGGTTGAAGTCCCGGGTAGGGTCGTTCGGGGAGCTTGAAGTCCTGCTTCTTCAGGCCCTCCCGCTCCAGTCCTTGGAGCAGCTGCTGGTCAGCCTCCGCCTCGGTGAGGCCGGCGAGGCTGAGGAATTGTTTATCCTTCAGGAAATCCGGGATGGTGTGGCTCGCGCCCTCATCGCCCTTCACCTGACGCCCGTCCATCACGTCGGCGGTGGCGAGCAGGAAGACCCGCCGCTTGCGCTCGCGCGCCATCATCGCCTCGGCGACACACCAGGGCGAGGCGAGCCAGGCGTCCGAGCACAGCGCCACCACGCCCCGGCTCTGGCGCAGGCGCTGGTAGAGCATGCGCTCCCAGTCGGCGCCGGCGTGGATGCCGTCATCGGGGTGCGAGTCGAGGAACAGGCACCGGTAGCCGGCGTCGGACCGGACCCCATGGATCCTCCTCGCCCACGCCTTGTCTTTGCTGCTGTGGCTGATGAAGAGCGTGGTCATGATCCGCTTCCTGTGTGCACATCCTGAAACGGATCTACCGGACCCGCTCGTGTTGGGTTGCACCGATTGCGTTGGCGCTGGAGGGAGCTGGCATGCGCACTGACTCCCCCAGCGCATGGGATCAGCTCTAGCCTCCGTGCGCCCGCGGCCCTGGGTGCTTCTGGGCGGCCTTCTCATCCAGCATGGATCGGATCGACCGCGCCAGAGTCTACCCCGCTTCGCCGCATGCAGGATACGGGTCGGATC
>JARRNE010000264.1:0-6952 GCA_037385305.1 Chromatiaceae bacterium
AATCCGCAGCTCCGGGGCGCCGGTGCCGACCTGGGCACCGCGTAGTGTTGTCGATCAGGTTCTCCGGCACCCGCTCGATGAGTCCCGCGTCGGCCTTCACGAAGGGCAGGTCCCCGCCGCCCTCCAACGCCGGGCGAACCCCTTTGGCCCGGGCGGCGAGGCGGAGCTTGCGGCGGGTTCCTGGTTTGTGGGGGGCCGAGCGCTCAGTCTCGGCGCGTCGCGCGTACGCGCGGTACTTCCCTGTTACCCGTGCAAGGCGACGTCGTAGACGCCGTGGGTATATTCAGCCACCTTGTCCCAGTTGTACTCGTCCTCGACCGCTTTGCGGCCGTTGGCGCCAAGCGCACGGCAATGATCATGGTCGGCGAGCAGTGAGCCAATGCCGTGAGCAAGCCCACCCGGGTTGGTGTCAACGAGAAAACCGTTGACATCGTGCCAGATGAACTCCCGGGGCCCACCTGCCAGGGTGGCCACCACCGGTTTGCCCGCCGCCCACGCCTCGAGCGCGACCAACCCGAAGGGCTCGTTGACGCTCGAAATCGCAACGACATCCACCGCACGCATCAGATCAATGTATTGCCAGCGCGGCACGTTCTCCAGGAACACGATGGAACCGGCGACACCCATTTCGTGTGCCTTACGAATCACCCCCTCACGCTCAGGCCCCGGCCCCCCGATGAGGAACCTCGCCTCGGGATAGGAGCCGAGCACCATCGGGACCGCTTCGACCAGCATGCCGAAGCCTTTTTGCAACGTCATCCGTCCTGGGGAAAAGACGGTCGGGGCCATCGGCCCGATCCCATAACGCCCCTTCACCTCGGCGGGATCGACGTGGCCGTCGAAGGCATGATAGGAAATGCCATTTGGCACCATGTGAACCTTGCCTTCAGGTACCTGGTAGAGTCGTTTGACCTCATCGGCAAGGAAGTGGCTCACGGAAATGATCACGGAGGCATTCTGACAGCCCGCCGCCTCGCCGTCCCGAATCCACTGCGCGAAACCGTCAAAGAACACATTGCCATCGCGACCGTACTCGGTGGAGTGCATGGTGAGCACACCGGGCAGGTGAAAACCGTCCATGACGTATTTCATCGCGTTGGCGGTGAGCCAGTCGTGGGCATGGGCCAGCTCGAACTTGCCGATCATCGAAGTTACTTCGTGAAACTTGTGGGCCATGGCTTTGCACATGTAATCCATGCATTCCACAAAGTTCTCGCTCAACCCATGGTCGATACGGTGGTAGTGCACCCCGTCGATGTGGTCGTAATGACTTTGACCTTCGCCGCGGCGGGTGATGACGTGCACCTCGTGGCCGCGGCGCTCGAGCCCTGCCGCCAGCTCGGTGACGTGCACCCCGAGCCCCCCGGTGGTGATCGAGTGCAGTGATTCTGAAGAAAACATCGCAATACGCATACTGACCTCCCTACAGGTGACCCAAGCGTTCCGCGGCCACCCTGAACGTGACGAGGAATATCCCTCTTCGGATAGAGAAAATGCGGTAGACGAGACCGCGGCTCGCAGCGACTTGCTCGCCGATCGGCTGAGACGACCACCACTACCGATTGCAGGCGGCGTTGGCGTCCGGGTTCGACTCTCCCCCCAGCGGGGATCCGATTAACATTCTCCCCTTTGGCGCGAGGGTCCACCCTGCTTGCCGGGCGTTGTTCTAAGGCGAGCTGTCGCACGCAACAAAACAATTTTATCATATACTGTCACTTGAGCGCACTAACCAAAGTCAAGTGGCCGCGACGGCCGGAAGGAATCGGATCGATCCGTCGCCGCGGCGGAGGTATTGGCGGCTCGCCGTCTATGCCCCTGCGACGGTCAGGACTCCGGATCGGTCCCGTAGCTGATCCGGTATACGGCCCCGGTCTTGTCGTGCATCCGTTCGAGCCCGCGCGTGCCACGGATGGGGAAGATCCGGGCGCCCGGGCGAGCAGCCGGGCCGGCGCGTTCGGTGCGCAGCCGCTTGAGTGAGCCATCCACCACCTGCTTGATGTGTTCCGGACGGCTGTAGAGCGCGGGGAAATTGGCCAGATCGAAGCCGTACTTGGTGGCCATCACCACCTGCTCCGGGAAGGGAGTCAGTGCTTCGCCGACTAGCGCCCCGTTGGTGAGCGGTCCGCACACCTCCGCAGTATCGAGCAAGATGACACCGCGCCCCACCGCCGCGCGGATCACGGCGATCGCCTGCTCTCTGTCGGCCGCCGGGCCAGGGTTGTCGCCGAGTGGAAGGCGAGAGGGCGACCTGGACTTCCTGTTCCGCCTCGCGACCGCGGGGATACTCCGATCAGCGTAAGTGTCCGACGACACACGAGGAATCCCGGTCTATTTCCAGACGGGCTTTCCGAGGTCAACGGTGCTGGGCTTCGTCACCATGCCGACGGCGGCGCCGACCGAAGGTGATTGCGGCGGTAATCTTGACCTCCCTCCTGCTTTCGGCCTGCGCCCGAAAGACCGCGGTCGCCGGTTGCCGTGCCGCAGGCCGAAAGCAGGAGGGAGGTCAAGATTACCGCCGCAATCACCTTCATTTCCCAAGTCTCCGAGCTCGTGGAATCACACCTGGCCCGTCCCCTGTTGATTTCAGGAAGCCGGGATTTCGCTGTGGCGAACGGGCCGAACGGGTAGAAGAGTCGTTCCAGCTGCGGCCCGCCCGGCACGCGCCGCAGCCCCTCGCCTATGCTGCTTCCTGCTTCCTGATCACGTCGTCGGCCCAGGTGAGCGCAGCGACCAGGGTAGGAAACCCCACCGTGCTCGCGAGCACCACGATCGCGTGATAGATCTCGTCGGCAGTCGCGCCGGCAGCGAGCGCCCTTCTCACATGGCTGTGCACCGCGCCCTCGGAGCGCAGGGCGCAGGCGGCGCCGATCTGGATCAGTTGGGTCGCCTTCTCCGGTAAGGGGCCCTCCTCACGGACGGCCTGCCCGAGGGACTCGGCCGCTTTGAACAGCTTGGGAAACCGCTGCTGCAGCTCGGCAAATCGGCTGGGAACGGAGCTATCTGTCATCATCGTCTCCTGATTGTCCTCTCACACGACTCTCGATCTTGTACAACAGTAGACCACTCTCGGCGGACTACTCAGTGTTGTTTCCAACAATGTTTCGTCACGAGCTTCTAAGGTTCGTCCCCCTCGCCAAGCCTTTCGTGCTCTCCGGCTCAATCGCGCGGACCTGTTTTGGGCAGTCGTTGTGCGCGCAGGGTCCACCTGTCGGACTGCAACGAGATGCTCCGCCACACGCCGTACGCCGACAGGTGCCGCTCAGCGTAGGCAGCTGAGGAAATCCATCGTGATGCGGGCGCTCACGCCCCACAGACGCTCGCCGCCGCATTCGTCGAAGAAGATGACCTCCCGCGCCTGCGGGTGGTCGGGCGAGGGCCAGATGCGGACCTGGTGGTTGGCGGGGTCGCAGAGCCACGCCAGCGGCAGGCTGAAGACATGGGCGACCTCGGCGGCATCCGGATGGAGCCCCAGCGGCCAGGGGATCTGCCCTACGACCGGGGTAACGAGATAACCGCTCACGGTGCGAAAGGGTCGCAAGCTTCCCAGGAGCTGTACGCACCCGGGATCCAGCCCGACCTCCTCGCGCGCCTCGCGCAGGGCGGTCGCCGCTGCATCCGCGTCTCCTGGCTCACAGCGCCCGCCGGGGAAGGCCACCTCGCCGCTATGGCGGTCGCGGGCCTGCTCGGTGCGACGGATATAGAGCAGGTGCCAGCCGTGCGCCTGCCACAGGAGGGGCACCAGCACGGCCGCCGGCCACGCCGATCCCGCAGCGGATCCCGGCAACTCCTCCCGATACCGCTCAGCGCAGCGCTCCGTCCGCAGCCGGCGGGCGATCTCCCTCGCGGTAAGGTGGTTCGGACTCATTACGGGATTGTGCCCGAAGCCAGCCCCCCGGATCACCCGGCGTTTGGCGCTGCGTCCCCCATGAAGCCAGCACGCGGCCGCAACGGGGCCGATGCCGCCGACCGCCTGTGCTTGTTGGTCTAGACGATCGCGCCCGGCCGCGGCCCTCCGCAGGCGGGCGTCCGCGCGACCGTCGCTCCCACACACGCACCTGCGCCTGTACCGCCTCGGCGGTGGCCCGGGGAACCGGATTCCGGCCGACCACGGCCACGGGTGCCTGCTCGCAGCATCCCACGCAGGGGACCCGCTGAATTCTCACCCCGTCCCCCAGCGCGCCCTGCAGCTCGCGGATCAGGGGCTCGGCCCCGGCCATGGCGCAGGAGACGGAGTCGCAGACGCGAACGGTCAGCGGGGGAGGAGATTGCGCGCCCTCCTTGACGAGGTCGAAGTGGTGGCAGAAGGTCGCCACCTCGTACACCTGCGTCTGGGCGAGCCCCATCTCGTGCGCCAGGGCGACCAGGTGTGCGGCGGAGGTCGGACCGTAGCTGTCCTGGATGCGATGCAGGTGCTCGATGAGCAGGTCGCGTCGGCGGGGCGCCTCACCGAGGAGCTCCCGCACCTGGCGCAGTGCTTCCGGGTCCACGACGCGCCCCTTGGGCCGGGTGCGGCGGCAGGGTTTGGTGCTCATCTGCTGCTTTGGCAAGCCCGTGATCGTCGTCTGAGCTGGACGGCGGCCCTTGGTCGGGCCGCGGATTGGCAAGAGGTCGGGGGGAGCACTGTGCCATGCCGGGCCGGGCCGTCAGGCGGGGCTCCTACTTCTCGCCCATGGCGGGCCCTAGTGCACGCCGAGATGGTCCGCGATCTCCTGCATCGTGTAAACGCCGTTGAGGAAGGCGCGGGCCATGGCTTCGCGGCGGTCCGGGTAGGTGCGCGCGTAGCGGCCGAGCGGTCCGCGCTGGGCGCGGGGGACTTCCCGCAGCTTGTCCATGGCCCTGGCCGGCTATGCGAAGCGCGCAATGAAGCGATCGCTGCCGAGGAGGACCTGATGACGAAGACCGCCCCAGATGCTCTCTTGGCCGATACCCTCCGTCACAGAGCGCGCATACCCGTCTTGCGCCGACCACCGCTCGGAGCCCAGCTGCCAGAGCACCGAATCGGTCTCCAGCCAGGCCGGGGCGGCAGCCAGACCGGCCGTCGCGCGGTAGCTGGTCGACGGACACGAGGCGTCGGGAACCATCTCGACACGCACCGAATTGAGCACCACGTAGCGGGATGGCGGAAAAGTGCGCTACACTGGGACCATGTCGTTAGTCCAACTGAGTCGAAGTGGCGAGCGGAGCATCCCGATGCAATCAACCGTAAACATCCACGAGGCCAAGGCCCAGCTGTCCGCGCTTATCGCCCGTGCCGAGGCCGGAGAGGAGGTCGTGATCTCCAGAGCCAACAAGCCGGTGGTACGCCTGGTGCCAGTGACGCCACAGAAGATCGAGCGCCAGCTCGGCGAGGCCAAAGGCTTGGTGCGCATGGCTCCGGATTTCGATGATCTGCCCGAGGATCTCATGGAGCACTTCCGTTGAGGGTCTTGCTGGACACGCATACCCTTCTCTGGCTGGTGACCGACGACCCTCGGCTATCGGATGCTGCGCGCAACACGTTCCTGGATACCAACAACGAGCTTCTGTGCAGCGCGGTGGTTTGCTTCGAGATCGCCGTCAAGCACAGCCTCGGCAAACTGGAGCTGGCAGAGCCGCCCCGCACCTTCATTGACAATCGCATCCGGAACAACGCGCTGACGCCGTTTCCGGTCACCATCGCCCACGCCGTGCGGGTCGCCGACTTGCCCTACCATCACCGCGACCCGTTTGACCGGCTGCTGATTGCCCAGGCGTTGGAAGAGGACATACCTCTGCTCAGCGCTGACGAGATCCTGTCCACGTACGGTATCCGGAGGCTTTGGTAGCACCGGGCTAACCGACCAGCGCCGATCCCACAGATTGACCTGCTCGATACGCTCCAGGGCGAACGGGGGGCGGGCGCAGTAGCGCAAGCGGCAAAGCTAAGCCTTGTCCGACTGCTCTTCGTTGACGCTGATGATCCTGCTGATGGTCGAATAGTGCAGCCCAATGTGCTCGCCGATCTCCCGCATACTGTAACTGCCGCTACGGAACGCTTCCAAAATCGCTCGGTCCCTGTCCCGGTGGTGCCGAAAATACCAAGCCAAGGGGCGGGGCAGGGGACGTCGTTGTGTCTTCGGGATCTCGCGCAGGTGCCGGTTGCCGCCGATTTGGCGCTGCATCTCCGCCACAAACGCCTCCGAGCCGAGAAAGATCTGGTTCTTCAACGCCTTCCATGGAGAAGCCTGGTTGTTACCCTCGGCAACGAACCCGCGGTAGGCGGATGGGGCGTCTTGTAGGCTCTCGGCAAACGCAGCCAGTATCCAATCGGTTTTCAGCCAATCGGGAGCGGGTATCATGCCCGCTGTTGCCCGGAAACTGCTCCAGGGCCAGTCGCCGGCGTCTCGCACCATGCGGGCACGCACGGGATTGAGCACAACGTAGCGGGAGAGCTCCAGCAGATAGGCGTCTCTCTGCACCAGGATTGCTTTGTAACGGCCTTGAAAGACGTGACCGACGCGGGAGTGTGCCTGGTTGAAGCGTTGCGTGTAGACGCCATTGAGTTGCCGCATGCCCTTGGCGAGATTGCCGTCAGGAGTTTCCGCCAGCAGATGGTAGTGGTTCCCCATCTGGCAATAGGCATGGACGACCCAATTGAAGCGCCCGCAGACCTGCCCGAGCACCTGCAGCCAGACCTTACGATCCCGGTCCTGGAGATAGATGGGCTCCTGCCCATTTCCCCGCGAGGTGACGTGATAGAGCGCGCCGGCAAACTCGATCCGCAGGGGTCTCGCCATGCAAGGACCTTACACCCAAGCGTCGCACGTGACAAGACCTGACCCCATAGCCCCGCATTGCCCCGATAAATCGGCTCGGGCACGACGATTGCAAGTAACGTGGTTTGCGCTCGTGCCGGCCGATACAGCCGGCGTGTTATGTTTCGTACCTGCGGGCGGAGATTCCGTGTGTGATTTTTCGCTCAACATTGATCGGC
>JARRNE010000265.1:0-10786 GCA_037385305.1 Chromatiaceae bacterium
CCCCCCGGATGCAACGCCGGTCCGGGGCTTGCCGTTCCCTGTCCTTCGGAGGCAGGCTGCGGCCGGGCAGCCGTGCGTTGAGTCCGGGCGACAGCGTCGATGCGTGCGGTCAGGCTCGCTGCCAGCTTCGCGCTCTCGTCCGCGCTTTGCTTCAAATCGGACTGTGTTTGTTCGAGGCGGTGAATTCGGGCACGCATGTCGTCGCTGGCGGCGATTCGCTCGGGCTTCTTGAGGGCGAAAAGACGTTCCGCCAGGCGGCTGTTCTCAGCTTGAGCTGCCCGGAGCGTTGCAGTCAGTCGGTCGACCGCGGAATCGGGTCCGACCGCATTCGCCGGAGCCAGAGGCCGCGGATGGTCGACCGCATCTGCCTTGGTCTGGTTGGCCAGCCGTACCGACAGGGAGTCGAATTTCGCGTCACTGTGCCACCAGTTGGCGGCGGACAGGGCTAGGACGATCAGCCCCAGGGCGCCCAACCCGAAGGCGGATTTGCGGCTGATGCCGAGCAGACGCTGCCGAGTCCAATCGTGTTCTTGGGTCCCGGCGGCCTCGGCGTGTTGATGCGCGCTCTCCAATTCGCGGGACAGGGACTGCAGCCGACTATCCACGTCTTCCCGTAGACCGCGATAGGCCTCGGACCATCTCTCCTCGGACGGGATGGAGACCTTCAGCCCCTGGAGCTGCTCGCCGAGCTGCTGTTCCAGGGACGAGATGCGCTCGTTCTGGCCGCGAAGACCGTCGGCGACCTGGAGGCGCAGGGACTCCAGGTCCGAGCGTGTTCTGGCAAGGTCCGCGCCGATCCCCTGGTCTGGCTGAGCCGCGTCCAGCGTCGGCTGGATAGCCGTGATCAACTCTTCCGCGGCCGTGATCCGGTCCTCCAGGACAAACAGGGCTGTATCCCGGTCCGGTTGGGCGGCGATGTCCGCGAGGCTTTCGGTGATCACGCCGGCCTCTGCCCGGAGGGATTCGACCGCGGCTTGGAGTTGGTTCAGTGCCCCCCGCAGCTCCTGCTCGCGATTGCCTGCCGCCGCAGCGTCCGCGGATGCGCGCTCCAGGGCCTGGGCGAGCCCAGAGATCTTCGACGCAGTGACAGTGTTCGCCTCTTGCTGGGCCCACTGCGCGCTGTGCAGATGCCCCACCCGATCATCGAGGCGTCAAGCGCGACATCGAGCCGGGCGAGCTCCGCCCCCACGGCCGCAAGACTCCTCGCCATTTCAGCGCGCTTCGGCCCCTTCTTGTCCTTCTTTCCCTCCTTTTCCTTCTTTCCCTCCTTTTCCTCCGCCCGTCCTCCCACACCGGGAAAGTGAGTTGGCGTCGAATGGGTGAGATCTCCGCGCGGCCTGTCGAGCATCGGTATCTCCTTCGGGTCGTGAGGGTTACAGCAACGCGGCGGGATTGTAATCCGTCGGGCCGATGGGGTCCTCTGAATCTTGACGGTGACGCTGCTTATCTGGGTGGCTCCGCATCAAAGCGGACTAGAAGGGAGGGAGAGGTCGCCTGCTGAGAATGCCGAGCTTCGGGGAGCGGATCCCAAAATGCAGGCGGCGGGCCGGGATCAAATCCCGACCCGCCGCTCCGACCGGGCAAGGCGTGCCCTCCCCCGCCTGCCAGACAGCCTCAGGTGGCACGCAAGGCGGGTCTGTCGCGAAGACTCAAGACTGCCATGTGAGCGATGGCGGCAAGGCCGACATAGAGGGCGGTGCCTTCGAGCGAAGTGGGGAAGTATTCCACCAGCCGACCGCCGAAGCCCGCCAGACTGATCTCTGCGAATCTACCGGAGAACAGATAGAAGCCGCCGCTCGCGATCAGCTCTGCCAAGGCCGTCCCCACAAAGAGGCTGCCGGCGAGCGTGGGGAGGGTGGACGAGGTGGGACGGTAATTCGCGGCATACCAGCGGCCTGCCAACCAGAGGGCGCCGTGGGCCGGCAACAGGAGCGCGTACGCTGGGCTGATGCAGACGCTGCTCACCCCGCCCCAGGTTATCGCGGCGAGGTCCACCAGGACCGCCTCCGCCATGAGGGCGGCGAAAGCCCAGCTGGAACGGAGGTAGAACCCTCCCAGGAAGAGCACAGCCCAGGAGGCATCCAGGATGTGGCCGGCTCCGCAGGCGTGCTGCAGGCGGGTAGCGACCATGGTGAGAGCCAGCAGCAGACCCACAAGGAGCTGGTTACGAGCGGAGAGTGATGACATTGGATGTTCTCCTTCGCTTACAAGATCTTCCGGTAATCGCCTTAGGGCTGATAGCGGAGGGTCAGATAGACCGCTCTGCCTGGTTGATTGTAGTACGCCGCCGTTTCATAGTTTGTGTTGAAGAGATTCTCGATGCGGCCCTGAAGACGCCATGCCTTGCTCAGGGCATATTCTACCCGCAGACCCACCAGGGAGTATGGATTGAGGCGGATGGTATTCGCCGGGTCGTCAAAGCGCCGCCCGGCCACATACAGACTGCCCCCCACCTGGAACCTGCCGAAGGCTCGGTAGACATCCAGGCGGTATGACTGCTGCGCCCGCCGCGGGAGCAGGTTGCCGTTTTCGGGTCCGGCCGACTCGTTCACCGGGTCCAGGATCGTCAGGTCGTTGTCCACATTCCAGCCTGCGATCCGGACGGACACAATGGCCTCTAGCCCGCGGATGCGCGCCTTGTCGAAGTTGACGGGGATGTAGTCCGGCGGGAGGGCCACGATGAGGTCGCTGATCTTGGTTTCGTAAGCGTTCAGGGACCAGTGGCCCCATTGCTGGTTGCGGGAGAGGCCCACTTCGTAGCTCCTGGACTGCTCGGGCTCGAGAGGGGGTAATACAGGTCATTGAAGGTCGGGGCCTTGAAGGCGGTCCCGTAGGAAGCGATGATGCGCAGCCCATTCCCGAAGGTGTGGCCCCAGGCCGCATTTCCCGTGGTATGGTCCCCGAATTGCTGATTGTTGTCCCGGCGCAGGCTGACGCGGAGGTCCTGGCCCGCGAAGGTCGCCTGGTACTCTCCAAACACCCCCCAGTCTGTCCGCGAGTCCACGGTATAGTCTGTGGTGCCCCCCACCTGATCCCGCTGATAGTCCACGCCGGCGGTGAATGTTTGTCTCTTCCCGATGTACACGTTGTTCTGGAGGGAGAAGACGTCGCGGCTCGTATCGAAGCTGTCTACGAAGTGTCCGTTCTTCAGGTCATCCTCGTTATTGATGCTGTGTCCAGCGGACAGGTTGACATCCCAGGCTTGCAAGGGCTTGAGCAGCAGCTTGGCCCCAACCACCTGTTGGACAGTGTTGCTCTGGTTTGCGAACGCTCCGTCGAAATCCGTGTGGGCCTTTGTCCCGAACCATGTCAGGTCGACCTCGGTGCCGTTGGAAAAGCGGTACCCGGCGCGGGCACTCCCGCCGAGATTGTCGTAACCGTCTCTGTCCGGCTCCACCACACCGCAGCCGAGGGGATTATGGCAGGCGTTGAAGCCGGCGCTGTTTCGGTAGCTGCCGTACAGGCTGAACCACCCATGATCGCCCCCACCGGTGACGCCCCCCGCCGCATCGTATGTGCCATAGGACCCACCGCCGACAGACAGGTGCGGGGTGAGAGGGCCGCCTCCCTTGCGGGTGAAGATTTGAATCACACCGCCCATGGCTTCGGACCCGTAAAGACTCGAGAGCGGCCCGCGCACCACCTCGATCCGCTCGATCTGCGACAGTGGAATGTCCTGGAACGGCACGGCGCCCGTGGTCGCAGAGCCGACCTTGATCCCATCTATCAGTACCAGGGAAGTTGGTGCCGCGGAGGAAGAGGGATGTCTGCTCGCCAGGCCCCCCGTTGTTGGAGAACTCCATGCCAGCCGTCCCGCGCAGCAGGTCTTCCACGGTCTGGGCCTGCCTTCGATCGATCTGGGCCCGGTCGATGACCGTGACGGAGGCAAGCGAATCGTCGGCAGCTTGCGGCGTTCGGGTGGCGGTGACCACCACCGGCGCAAGCTCGGTCTGCTGATCATCGGCTTGGGAGACGGCGGCGCCCGCCAACAACAGCGCCGCCGAGAATAACTGCCTTCTCATACCCCCCACCATTCCGTGCACCCCCGCACGGGACTCGTGTCCAACGCCCGGCGAATGGGGAGAGGTCGATGTGGCGACGCGGATCGGGAGGTTGCCCAAAGCCGCCGCTACCGCCCTCCGCGATGCCGGCCCGCATCTTCAGGCCGGTCTCCGGACTCGCGGGTGGGGAGGGTCCTCCCCGGAACAGCGCCTTCCCGTGCCTGCGCACAGTGGCCTCATGCTGTCCCTTGGCCCGCTTACCGTTGCGGGGGCAGTGCCGGCTTTGCCGCAGGCATTCATCCGACGGCGCACCGGCTTCCCGTTTCAGCCCTCGGGCGAAAGCCCTCGGGTCACCTGAAGCAAAAAGCGACAGTATGTTATGGGCTCTTCCGCCTGATCGTCAAACGGGAGGTGCCAGGGCCCGGGCGAGGGTCGGGTGCATCAGGGATCAAGTCTCCTGGGCTTTCCCCGCCTCGCCCTGGTAATCGAAGGTGATCTCCTCGCCGGGGGCGATGGGTTGGCGTGCGTACAGGTCGAACCCGCGGAACGCGGCGTTACCGGGCTGTTGGTGATTCAGATAGCGCAGGAGGTTGCGCCCGCTGCGCCCGATCGCCGGCCGTCCCTCCTCGCAGATCCACAGTACATAGGTACCGTCGCGCTTGGCCTCCGGGCCCGCGTAGCTGCCGATTTGGTCCCCGCGGGCAAAGTGGACCTTTGCGAACACCCCTGTGCCGTGGATCGGAGACGGGGCCTTGTAGATTCGGTCCCGCAACCGACCAGGCCGGTCCCTCATCGGACGCCCATCACCTCCGGCTCTTGCTCGCCTTGGCGAAGGCGGCAGCCATGGCGCCTCCGGGTGCGGGCTGCTGAGGCGGGCTGGACCGCTGTGCGTCGCGTTTCCCTGGGGCTCGCTGTCCCTTCTGGGCGCCGGCGCGGACTTGCGGCTCCGGCTTGTCCTGCAGGCGCATGCTGAGCGCGACCCGCCGCCGCCCAAGGTCGACGTCGAGCACCTTGACCTTGACCAGGTCGCCGGACTTGACGACCTCGTGGGGGTCCTTGACGAAGCGGTCGGCGAGGGCGGAGATGTGCACGAGGCCGTCCTGGTGGACGCCAATGTCCACGAAAGCGCCGAAGTTGGTGACGTTGGTGACCGTCCCCTCCAGGACCATGCCGGGCTTCAGATCGGCGAGAGTCTCGACGCCTTCGAGGAATTCAGCCGCCTGGAGCTCGGGCCGCGGGTCGCGTCCCGGCTTTTCCAGCTCGGCGAGGATGTCCTTGACCGTCGGGAGGCCGAATTGGTCGTCGGTGAAGTCGCCCGGGTGGAGGCCACCCAGGGTGGATGTGTCCCCGATGAGCTCGCCGATGCCCTTCCCTGCCCTGGTCAGAATGCGGCGGACGACCGGATAGGCCTCCGGGTGGACCGCGGAGCTGTCCAGGGGCTCGTCGCCGTCCAGCACCCGCAGAAAGCCGGCGCATTGCTGGAAGGTCTTATCCCCCAGGCGCGGGACCTTTTTGAGCTGTGCGCGGTTCGCGAACGCGCCGTTGTCCTCCCGGTGGCGCACGATGTTCTCTGCGGTCATCCGGCTGAGGCCGGAGACCCGGGCCAGCAGGGGCACCGAGGCCGTGTTCAGGTCGACGCCGACGGCATTCACGCAGTCCTCCACCACGGTGTCGAGGGTGCGGGCGAGCTGGGTCTGATTGACGTCGTGCTGGTACTGCCCGACGCCGATCGATTTTGGCTCGATCTTGACCAGCTCCGCCAACGGGTCCTGCAGGCGCCGCGCGATGGACGCTGCCCCGCGCAGGGATACGTCCAGGTGCGGGAGCTCCTGGGAGGCGTATTCGGATGCGGAGTAGACCGAGGCCCCTGCCTCGTTCACCATCAGGGAGCGGAGGGCAAGCTCGGGGTGTTTGCGGATCAGCTCGCGGGTCAGGCGGTCGGTCTCGCGGGAGGCGGTGCCGTTGCCGATGCTGACGAGCTTCACCCCGTGCCCCTTGGCGAGGGCGGCCAGCTGGGCGATGGAGGTATCCCACTGGTTGCGCGGCGGGTGGGGATAGATGGTGTCTGTCGCCGCGACGCGCCCGGTGTCGTCGATGACGGCCACCTTGACACCGGTCCGCAGCCCCGGGTCGAGCCCGATGGTTGGCAGGCGACCGGCGGGCGCGGCCAGCAGCAGGGCCTCGAGATTCCTGGCGAAGACGCGGATTGCCTCCGCCTCGGCAGCCTCCAGCAGGCGCGATTTGATGTCGAGATCCAGCCGGACCATGAGCTTGACCCGCCAGGCCTTGCGCACCGTCTCCTGCAGCCAGGCATCCGCGGGCCGGCCGAGATTCCGGACGCCGAAGCGCTTCGCGATCAGGTGCCGGCAGGGGGCATCCGGGTCCTCGCCCTCCCCCGCCACCAGATCGAGGGACAGCACCCCCTGGTTGCGCCCGCGGAAGAGGGCGAGCGCGCGGTGGGAGGGGATCTTGCGGACCAACTCTTGGAAATCGAAGTAGTCGGAGAACTTGTTGCCCTCCTGGTCCTTGCCCTGCAACACCTTCGACACCAGGATGCCGTGCTCCCACAGGTGATCCCGCAGCCGGCCGGTGAGCTCCGGGTCCTCGGCGAAGTGCTCCATGAGGATCTGGCGCGCCCCCTCGAGGGCGCTCTCGATGTCCGCCACGCCTTTGGCGGCGTCGACGAGGCCGGCGGCAAGCTGCTCCGGGAGCAGCGTCGGGTCTTCAAGCAGCCCCAAGGCCAGAGGCTCCAGGCCGGCCTCGCGGGCGATCTGGGCCTTGGTCCGGCGCTTGGGCTTGTACGGCAGGTAGAGGTCTTCCAGGCGCTGCTTGGTGTCTGCACCCTCGATGTCCGCCCGCAGCTGGTCGGTGAGCTTCCCCTGCTCTTCGATGCTGCGAAGCACGGTCGCGCGCCGGTCTCCCAGCTCCCGCAGATAGCCGAGCCGCTGCTCCAGGGTGCGCAGCTGGGCGTCGTCCAGCCCGCCGGTGACCTCTTTGCGGTAGCGAGCGATGAAGGGTACGGTCGCCCCTTCGTCCAGCAGCCGCACCGCCGCGTCGACCTGCTCCACCCGAACCTGAAGCGCGTCACTGATGAGTTGCGAAATCTTGGTCATGGAACCTTCTCGAATGACAAAAGAACCAACCCCCGACGGATCTCCTCGGACCGGACGTGACGTCGGTGTGGGAGTCAGGTCGGCTAGAATTCAACCCGTGGTGCAGCGGCCGGCATAGACCGCCATGACCTGCTGGAGCTCATGCAGCAGCCATCGACGTTCGTCCGCGGAGAGGCCCCTGGTCTCCGCCAACTCTTCACCCCGCTCCAGGGCTTCGATGTCGTGCCAGACGTGCCGGCAACCCTTTTCGCACAGGGCCTCGAGCCGCGCTTCCAGCAGATATCTATCGGAAACGCCCACCTGAGCTACCTCGCCGATCGCCGATTTGATTATATACCCACTCGGTCTGGCCTTAAGGTAAGGCGATTGCCGGAAAATCAGCCACTAGGTCCGCCGGATTTTCGTTTGCCTTCAAGGAACGGTGGCAGGAGCATAGCAGGGCTATGCGACTGCCGGCGTGACGCCGAAGGCGGTCGCAAAGATCAGCAAGCTGGTATTGGATTTGACAGAGATCGCCTACGTACTTCCTCGAGGCTTGTCGACCGAGCGCTCCGACCGTTCGTGGCCTGACATGGTGGGATTTGCCGAAATTCATGCCCTCAAATGGGATAAGGTGCACCGTGCGCCGACACTGCGTCCCGGGGATTTGCACCTTTGGAAGATTGCGACGGCCGGCCAAGGCGTTCCGCCTGTCGATGACCTGTGGTCTCTGTTGTCTGACGCAGAACGGGAACGGGCGTCAAGACTTCGGCTCACCCTGCACCGCGAACGCTACTTGCGCGCCCAGAGCGGACTGCGGAGAATCCTGGCCAGCTACATGGACTGTCAACCCGAAGCCCTGGTCTTTCTGCGCGGCAGCGCGGGAAAGCCCTATCTCAAGGACATGCCCCTGTACTTCAATCTGAGCACCAGCGGGGATCTCGCCTTACTTGGTGTCTCCCTCCAGGAGGCGGTGGGCGTGGATTGCGAGCGCGTGCGCGGCCGCGGCGAGCTCGATGGCGTCGCGCGGCGGATGTTTCCGCCTGCGTTAGCCGCGCTGGTGATCGCGGCGCCCTACCCGGAGCGGCTAGGCCACTTCTATCGCGCCTGGACCGCTCTGGAGGCTGACGTGAAATCCGACGGACGGGGGCTGTTCGGACATAAGGACGACCCCGCTGGAGGGCACGTGAGGCGAGACGGTTTGTCCCGCGCGTTCTCAGGGGCGGCCTAGTCCAACGGCATGGTCACCCTGCGTTCACTCCCTCCCGAGTCGCCGGAAGCGTCGGACGCTCCGCAGCTGGAGATTCGGCGTCAGTCGGACAACGCGCTTACGCTCTACCTGTCGGGGCCTTGGCTGCTGAGGGAGGCAGTGCCCTCTGTCACCCTCGTCAAGGAGGCACTTGAAGCAGGTGGGCGAGTCCGTCGCATCCTGATCGATGCCGGAGGCGTTACGGGGTGGGACACCGCGCTTCCGGTCTTTCTCCGGGCGGTCGTGGCGCTTGCCGCCGAGGGGGGCGCCCATATCGACGGTTCGAGGCTGGACGAGGGGGTCCGCAAGCTGCTTCAGCTCGCCGCTGCGGTACCGCCTCGTCAGGCGGCGACCCCGCGGGCGCGGCCTGGGCTCCGTATACGGACCGGCGAGGCGGCCATCCGGGCCTGGAAGAGGACCGCCGCTTTCGTCGTCTTCCTCGGAGAGGTCGTGCTTTCCGTCGGCGCGCTCCTGAGCGGGCGGGCCGCCTACCGGCCGGTGGACTTTGGCCTGGTGCTTCAGGAGACGGGGCCGCGTGCGCTTGGCATCGTGTCCCTCATCAGCTTCCTCGTCGGCCTGATACTGGCCTTTGTGGGGGCGATCCAGCTTGCCCGCTTCGGGGCCCAGATCTACATCGCGGATCTGGTGGGCTTGGCCATGGCGCGGGAGATGGGTCCCATGATGGCAGGCATCGTCATGGCTGGTCGCACCGGGGCCGCCTTCGCGGCCCAGCTGGGTACCATGCAGGTGAATCAGGAGATCGACGCCCTGAAGACCCTCGGGATCTCCCCCGTCGAGTTCCTGGTGCTTCCGCGGATCATGGCCCTGGTCCTGATGATGCCGCTGCTGACGCTCTATGCGGACCTGGTCGGGATCGGTGGCGGGCTCACCGTCTCGGTAAGCCTGTTCGACCTCACCCTGCCCCAGTACTGGCAAGAGACCGTCGCCGCCCTGACCCTCACCCAGTTCGTGATCGGTCTGGGCAAGAGCGTCGTCTACGGGGCCATCGTCGCGGTTGCCGGGTGCGCGGCTGGGATACGGGCGAGCGGCAGTGCGTCGGCGGTGGGAGAGGCAGCGACTCAATGCCCTCGATCTCTGACGCTCAGAACCCGGCCCAGGGATGCTGGATCGTCCCGTCCACCAGTGCCGACGAGGTGCATGTTCAGGTTGACGGGCTGACCATGGCGTACGGCGACTTTGTGGTCATGCGGGACCTCAACTTCGTCGTACGACGCGGTGACATCTTCATCATCATGGGGGGCAGCGGTTGCGGCAAGAGCACGTTGATGCGCCACCTGATCGGTCTCAAACGACCGGCGGCGGGGAAGGTCCTGATCGGTGGAGCCAGCCTCTGGGAGACGGAGGGCGAGGAGCGCGATGCCCTGCTCAGGCGGCTGGGTGTCATGTACCAGAGCGGGGCGCTCTGGAGCTCCCTTACGCTGGCCGAGAATATCGGTCTTCCGCTCGAGCAGTTCACGGATTTGAGCGCGGCTGCGATCCGCGAGGTAGCCGCCTACAAGCTGGCCTTGGTCGGCTTGGCGGGGTTCGAGGACTACTATCCTTCCGAGATCAGCGGCGGCATGCAGAAGCGGGCGGGCGTAGCGCGCGCGATGGCGCTTGATCCAGAGATTCTGTTCTTCGACGAGCCATCGGCCGGGCTGGACCCGGTCAGCGCGCGCCGACTGGACGATCTCATCCTCGAGCTGCGCGAGAGCCTGCGGACCACCATGATCGTTGTCACCCATGAGCTCGAGAGCCTGATGGGGATTGGAACCAATTCTGTCTATCTCGATGTCGAGACCCGGACTCAGATCGCACTGGGCCGGCCTCGGGGCCTTCTCGAGGGTTGCCGGGACGCCAAGGTCCAGGCGTTTCTGACGCGCGGCGGCCAGGCGGCGCCAGCCGGCCCAACGGAGAGAGCGAATGGCGAAGCGGGCTAGTCCCAGCCTGATTGGATCGTTCGTCCTAGGGGCTGTCGCCCTGGCGATATTACTGGTTGTGTTCCTGGGGAGCTGGAACCTGTTTGCTCAGCCCCGTCATTTCGTGGTGGTCTTCACAAGCTCCCTCCACGGACTTTCGGTCGGCGCCCCCGTGGCGCTGCGCGGCGTGACCATCGGGCGGGTCACGGGCATAAGTCCGCTCGTCGTCGTGACGAAAGGGCAGCCCACAGGCGTGGACATCCTGGTGACCATTGAGATCAACCGCGGCCAGTTCCGCACCAGCCAGGGCTCGCCCGCCGCCTTCCAGGAAATGACCGATGCCGAGCTTGCGAAGGTATTCGATAAGGAGGGCGTGCGAGCACAGCTGGCGATGCAGAGCTTCGTCACGGGTCAGCTCTACGTGAACTTGGACTTCTATCCCGGTAGCGCGGCAAGCATCGCCGATATAGAGACGCTCTACCCCCAGATCGGCACCATGCAGACCGGTCTGGAGAAGCTGGGCAA
>JARRNE010000266.1:0-7349 GCA_037385305.1 Chromatiaceae bacterium
GCCAAAGGCGTCCGCATAGAGGAACCGGGAGCTCACGGGCGTCAGGCGGAGCTCGGAGCCCGGCTGCTTGGCGACAAAGCGCTGCAGGATCCCCTCCTCCGGCTGGACCCGGAAGGTAATCACGTTCTGGTGGTGTGGCTGTCCATTGCCGAGGGGAAACATCAGGTGTGGCGTGGGCCTGAAGTAGACCGCCACCTCCGTGAGCTTGCGGGCGAGCCGCTTCCCGGTGCGCAGGTAGAAGGGAACGCCGGACCAGCGCCAGGTCCCCACCTCCAGCTTGACCGCGGCGAAGGTGGAGGTGGTGGAGTCCGCCGCCACCCGCTCCTCGTCCCGGTAGCCGACGACGTCCTCCCCTTCCATGGTGCCCGGCCCGTATTGGCCACAGACACAGTCGGCGGGCTCCGGTGGGCGGATCGCCCGCAGCACCTTGACGGTCTCGTCCCGCAAGGACCGGGGGTCGTAGGCCACCGGCGGCTCCATGGCCGTCATGCACAGAAGCTGCAGCAGGTGGTTCTGGATCATGTCCCGCACTACGCCAGTCTTCTCGTAGAAGGCCCCGCGGGTCCCGATCCCAAGCTGCTCAGCGACCGTGATCTGGACGTGGTCGATGAAGCAGTGGCTCCAGACCGGCTCGAAGCTCGGATTGGCGAACCGGAACACCAGCATGTTCTGGACCGTCTCCTTTCCCAGGAAGTGATCGATCCGGTAGATCTGATCCTCGGCGAACACCGCCTGCAGCTCTTTCTGCAGTTTGCGGGCGGAAGCCCGATCCTCGCCGAAGGGCTTCTCGATGACCAACCGCCGCCATCCCGACTCACCCCGGGAGAGACCCGCCGCATCCAGCTTCTCCGCGATGGTCCCGAAGAAGGACGGGGGCGTGGCGAGATGGAAGAAGACGTTGTCCGGGATATCCCCGCCGCGGCGAATCTCTGTGACGCGTTCCGCCAGGGCTCGGTAATCGTCTTCCGCCGTGAAGTCACCGACCAGGTAGTGCAGACGGGGCGCCAGCTCCTCCCAGCAGTGAGGATCGAAGTCGCACTGCTCCTTGACCGATTCGCGCATGCTCTGGCGAAACTGGTCGTCGCTCCATTCTCGGCGGGCGAACCCCAGGACAGCGAAACGCTCCGGCAGCAGGCCCTTCATGGCCAGCTCGAAGAGAGAGGGCAGCAGCGAGCGGCTCGTGAGGTCCCCGGACGCCCCGAAGATCACCATGAGGCATGGGTCCGGCGCGCACTCCCCAAAGCCTCCACATTCGGTCTCTATCGTGGTCCGTTCTTTGTCCTGGGCCATATCTTCTCCTCTTCGACTCCTCGTCGTTCGTGCGCAAGAGACGGCATCGGCTGTCGTCGGGTTGGAAATGCCGACCTACCGTTGTGCAAATGTGGCCTTTGCCGCGGCTTCAGCGTGCTGTCTCCAGTGGCTTCAGCGTGCTGTCTCCAGTCAGGCTGCACCGCCTCATAGAAGGAGTCCGCTTGCGGGCGACATTGCCTGCCGCTCTCGGGGGGTCGCCCGCAAGCGGGCTCCTACTACTGGCACCGGCGTTCGGTGTGCGGCCGTCTCTGGAGATCGGTCAGGCGATTCAGGACAGCCTCCTCACCAGGGCCGAGAGTCCCGCATCGAAATCCCCGCCGATGTGAATCCGCAGCACCCGCCGCCCGTGGTCCTTCAGTGCGCGGAAGTCGCCCAGTGCCTGCGCGCGCAAGAGCGTGGCAAAGCCGTAGGGTGCCCCGGGAATCCCGGGGTCGTCCGGGGAATCCCCTGTGAGAACCAGATAGGCGCCGGTGCCGGGACCGCCCTTGTGCAGCTGGCCCGTCGAGTGCAGATACCGGGGGCCGTACCCCAGGGTTGTCGCCACCTGCTGCCGGTCACGGGGCAGGAGCCGTAGGCGCTGAAGAAGAGCCTCGCGGTCGCGGGACTGCTGGACATAAGCCCGCACGGCAAAGTAGCCCCCGGCGGACAGGCCGTCCCGGAGGGCCTCGAGGAGGTCCGGAGGTGAGGCGCCCTCACCCCCTTCCGCGTCGCCGGTCCAGGCGGTCAGCTCCCCTTCCCGGGACGCCGGCTCGCCTTCTCCCAGGTCCCCGTCCCGCTGCCAACGCTCCAGCAGCTCCCTGGTGTTACGCTTGCTCTCCGTCACGTTGGGCTCATCGAACGGATTAACGCCCAGGACAGCGCCGGCGGTGGCGGTCGCCACCTCCCAGCGCACAAGCTCGGCCCCCAGGTCGTAACGGTCGTCGAGCGCGATGCGCACCACCGGATGCCCCGCCTGCTCGAGTGCGGCCAGCCGGTCCACGCGCTCCTGCCCCTGGACCTCCGAGAGGCTGAGGTAGACGAAGACCCGGTCGTTGCCATAGGCGTCCGGAGGGCCGAGGGGCTCGTCCACCACCGGAAGCAGGCCGCGGCCGTCCTTGCCGGTGCTCTCCGCCAGGAGCTGCTCCACCCACATGCCGAAGGGGGCGATGGGCTCGTCGATGGCGAAGGTCACCTTGTCGCGCCCGGCCCGGGCGTGGGCGGCCAGGTCGGCACCGAGTCGAACCCCGGAGTTGCTCGGGGCGGGCACAGCTGCCGCACAGCTGGTGAGCTGCAGCTGCGCACGGTCCAACAGGCGGCGGAGGTCCATCCCAAGGAGGGCCATGGGCACCAGCCCGAAGTGGGACAAGGCGGAATAGCGCCCGCCGATGTCCTCCTGGTTCGGAAAGATGCGGCGGAAGCGCTGCTCCCGGGCCTCTTCCGCCAGGGGGCTCCCGGGATCGGTAATGGCCGCGAAACGACTGCCCGGGTCGGAGACGCCGGCATTGCGCAGCAGCTCGAAGAAGTGCCGGTAGTAGCTCAGGGTCTCGGGGGTGGTTCCGGACTTGCTCGCCGCAATGAACAAGGTCTCGTCGGGGTGGATCTGTTCCTCGAGCGCGTGCAGCGCCGCCGGGTCGGTGCTGTCGAGGACCCGCAGCTCAGGGAAGGCGTCCGTCGGGCCAAAGACCCGCGCGCAAACAGCGGGGCAGAGACTGCTACCGCCCATCCCCAGGAGCACTACGGAACGCACCCCTTCGAGCTTGGCGGTCCGTGCGAAGTCGTTGATCTCGTCGATCACTCCCCGGGCATTGGCAACGCAGTCCAGCCATCCGAGGCGGTTGAGGACGGCCTCGGCAACCGCCGGGTCGAGGGTCCACAAGCTAGGGTCCCGGGCGTGCAGCCGGCGGGCGAACTGCTCCTCGGCAAGCGCCTCCAGGACGGCGGGCGCCTTGTCATCCGGGCCGGAGAAGTGGGGGCTCGCCGCGGCGGCGCCACAGACAGCGACACGCTTGCCCTGCAGGGTTGCCATCAGCTCGTTGTAGGGATCCACGAACTTCTGCATCCCCTCGTCGAGGAGCTGTCGGGTGACACAATCGAAATCGATCCCGGTCGCCGCGAGGCCCCGCATCACCCGCTCTGCCTCGTCGACCCCCTCCTCCACCGTCGCGGAAGCCGCCACACCGTGATGGGCGAAGGCCTGAATAGTGGCGTCGGGCATGGTATTCACCGTGTCGGGACCGATGAGGGGATCGACATAGCGCGTGTCCCTGTACAGGGGGTTCTTGGTGCTGGTGGACGCCCAGAGCACGCGCTGCACCCGGGCCCCTTTTCCCGCCAGCGCCATCCAGCGGTCCCCCCCGAACAGCCGCTTGAAGCTCTGGTAGGCAAGCTTGGCGTTGGCCACCGCCGCGCGGCCCAGGAGGCGCTCCGGCGGCGACTCGCCGGTCGCGGAAGGAATCCTGATCCGCTGGCCCAGGAGCTGGTCGGTGAGGACATCGATGCGGCTTAGAAAGAAGCTCGCGACGGATACGACCCCCCGCAGGTCCTGTTGCTCCCGGGCACGCCGCTCCAGCGCCCGCAGATAGGCCTCCGCCACCGACTCGTAGGCGGCGAGGGAGAACAGCAGCGTGACGTTGATGTTCACGCCCTCGTAGAGCATCTGCTCGATGGCCGGAACGCCCGCCGGGCTGCCGGGGATCTTGATGAAGAGATTCGGCCGGTCCACCGCCTGGAACAGCCGCCGCGCCTCTGCCATGGTGGCCTCAGCGTCATGCACCAGGTAAGGGGATACCTCCAGGCTCACGAAGCCGTCGACACCCTCCGACTCCTCGAAGACCGGCCGCAGGATGTCGCAGGCGTCCCGGATGTCGGTTACCGCCAGACGCCCGAACATGGCGTCCGCGGCGAGACCCTCCCGGGCCAGGGCCTCGATCTGTTCGTCGTAGGCCGTGCCCTTGGACATGGCTTTGTCGAAGATCGCAGGGTTCGAGGTGATACCCCGCAGCCCCTCTTCCCGGACCCGGCGGCCCAGCTCGCCATTTTCGATCATCTCCCGGGTCAGATTATCCAGCCAGTAGCTCTGGCCGTGCGTGTGAAGCTCCAGCAGCGGGTTCATGATGTTTCTCCTTACTTTCTGCTAACCGCGAAGGACAGGAAGACCAAAATCCCTGCGAGTCATCGGCTTAGAAACGATTCAAAAATTACCGAATCACTTCATTCGGCGAAGGGCGCAACAGCGCAGCGTATTGCGCCGAATGCGGCCAACCATGACATGCGGCGCAACACGGCTATCGCCTATTGCGCCCTTCCCGTTGGCTTGGGGTGCACCATGACCATCGCGGCCCCCGCCTCCACGAAGTCCGCCACATAGCGCTCGGGCTCCTCGATCATCAGGTGGACGGCGAGCGGCAGGCGGGTCGCCCGCCGTACCGCCCGCACGACCGGAAGCCCGAAGCTGATGTTGGGCACGAAGCGCCCGTCCATGATGTCGAGGTGCAGCCGGTCGGCGCCGGCCGACTCGACGGCCTGTACCGCGTCGCCAAGGGCAAGCATGTCGGCGGCGAGCAAAGAGGGAGCCAGGCGGATGGTCATGCTGCGGCCTCCGCCAGGAATCGCTCGTAGGTCGCCACATCCTCCGCGCTGCCCAAAGCAAGGGGCGTAGTCTGGTGCAGGGCCCGCCGCGGCACCTCCAGGATGCGCTCGCGGCCACTGCTCGCACGCCCGCCGGCCGCCTCCGCCAGGAGGCCCAGGGGCGCCGCCTCGTAGAGCAACCGCAGCTTGCCGTCCGGGTGGTCCTTGTCCGCCGGGTAACAGTAGATACCCCCCTCCAGCAGGATGCGGTGGAGATCGGCCATCAGCGCGCCGGAGTAGCGCAGGGTGTAGGGGAGACCCGCAGCCGGGGCGACCGTATCCAGATGGCGGACGAAGTCCAGCACCCCCGGCTCCCAAAGGTGGGAGTTGCCGGTGTTGATGCTGTAGCCGCTGCCTGACTGCGGACACCGAATGTCGGGGTGAGAGAGCAGGAACTCCCCGATCTCCTGATCGAGCACGAAGCCATCGACCCTCTCGCCCAGCGTATAGACGAACGCGGTTGCGGCTCCGTAGAGGACATAGCCGCCCGCCATAAGCGAGGACTCGTTCAGGAGCTCCTGCTCCACTCCCTCGCAGCTTCCCGGCCGGGTCCGCCGGTAGACGCCGAAGATCGAGCCCAGGCTGGTGCCCACCTTCAGGTTGCTCGAGCCGTCGACCGGGTCAAGGCAGACGAAGTACTCGGCGTCCCCTCTGCAATGCTGGAGCTCGACACCGTCCAGCTCCTCTGACACCACCGCCGCCACGAGGCCGCTGGCATCCAGGCGGTCGAGAAAGACCTGGTTTGCGAGGACGTCAAGCTCCTTCTGGGTGTCGCCGGTTGCATTTGCGCTGCCGACCGTGCCCAGGCGCCCAGTGAGCGCGGCCTGGCGCGCCTCCCGGGCGACCAGCTTTGCAGCGTAGGCGATCTCGGCGACCAGCGCCGCCAGCGGGGGAGCGCCGCGCTCTGCAGCCCGGGCAACGAGGTGGCGATACAAGGTCGTCGCCTGGGAGCTGCGCTCGGCCCGGTCCGCGCGCTTAAAGGAAGAATCGTTCATCAGATCAGCGCCCGTACTGCATCCACGATAGCCGTGCGGTCGATGCCCTCCAGCGAGAGCAGCTCCTGCGGCTTCCCGCTCTTCGGCTTGGTCCGCACCGCGAGTGAGCGGAAACGCATCGTCATGCCCGCCAGGGCGATTGCCACCGCTTCGCCCAGCCCACCGGCGGCGTGATGGTCCTCGACCGTGACCAACGCGCCCGTCTCTTTGGCAGCCGCCGCCAGGGTCTCCCCGTCCAACGGCTGGACGCTGTACAGGTCGATCACCCGCACGGGGATGCCCTTGCTCTGCAGCTCTTCCTGCGCCGCCAGGGCCTCGTGCACCGTGATGCCGGCGGCAACAACGGTCGCCCGGTCGTTGCCCGACGAGCGCAGCACCTTCGAGCCGCCGACCCCGAACTGGTCCTCTGTAGAGTAGATGACTGGGGTCCCGCCCCGGGTTGTACGCAGATAGACGATTCCCCGATGGGAGGCCGCGCACTCGACCAACCGCTCGCATGAGACGGCGTCGCACGGGTAGAGAACCACACCGTCCCGGACGGAGCGGAACATCGCCAGGTCCTCGAGTCCCATCTGTGATGGACCGTCCTCGCCGATTGCCACACCGGCGTGCGATCCGACGAGCTTGAGGTTCGGCTCCGAGTACTGGCTCATCCGGATCTGATCGAAGGCACGGGTAAGGAAGGCGGCAAAGCTGGAGACGAATGGAAGCTTTCCACGCATGGCCAGGCCCAGCGCCGCGCCGACCATGTTCTGCTCGGCGATGTACATCTCGAAGAAGCGGTCCGGATGGGCCTCCTTGAAGAAGCCCGCGCGGGTGGAGTTGCTCACCTCGCCGTCCAGGCTCACCAGGCTCGGGAACCGGCCGGCGATGCGCAGCAAGGCGTTGCCGTACGCGTTGCGGGTCGCCACCTTGTCGCCCAGCTGATACTCGGGCGCGCCGACGTCGCCACCGGGCGCGGGCCGCTCGGGATGCCGGTCCTCCGGCTCGAGCATGACGCCGCGGGCCTGATGGTCCACCTCGCCGAGCCCCGCAAGCGCCTTCTCCAGGTCTTCGCCTTCCAGCGCCTTGCCGTGATACCCATTCTTGTCCTCGACGGCGGGCACTCCCTTACCCTTCACCGTGTGGGCGATCACCATGACCGGCCGGTCCCCAGGCTCGGTCGCGGCCTGGTAGGCATCTTCCACCTCTTCGAAGGACTGCCCGTCCTTCACCACCAGGCTGCGCCATCCGAAGGCATCGACGCGCCGGCGGTAGGCGTCGAGGTCATAGCCGTACATGGTCTCGCCGCGCTGGCCGAGGCGATTCACGTCGATCACGCCGACCAGGTTGTCGAGGCCATAGTGCGCGGCAAGCTCGATCGCCTCCCACTGGGAGCCTTCCGCCATCTCGCTGTCTCCCAACAGGACCCAGGTCCGATAGGGAAGGCGGTCGAGA
>JARRNE010000267.1:0-8185 GCA_037385305.1 Chromatiaceae bacterium
CTCTTCATACTGCTCGCTTCCCTACAGGGCCTTGAAGAAGACCTTGGAGTTGCGCCGGTAGTTGTACAGCGCCTGCTTCTCCATGGGGAGGTCGGTGAGGCTGGCCGCGATGAAGCCACGCTCCAGGAACCAGTGGGCAGTCTGGGTGGTGAGCACGATGAGCTGACCGATCCCCTGTTCGCGGGCGATGGTCGCCATTCGTTCGAGCAGCTTCTCGCCCCGGCCACGGTTACGATAGTCGGGATGGACGGCCAGGCAGGCGATCTCGGCCATTCCCTCCCCCGGGTAGGGGTATAGCGCTGCGCAGGCGGTCACCATCCGATCCCGCTCCATCAGGAAGAATCTGTCGATCTCGGTCTCGAGCCTTTCGCGCGATCGGCGCACCAGGATTCCGCGCTCCTCCAGGGGGCGCAGAAGCTCCAGTATGCCGGCGACGTCGTGGATGCGGGCTGGGCGCAGCTCCTCATAGGGCTGGCCGGTGATCAGGGTGCCGATACCGTCCCGCGTGAACAGCTCCCGCAGGAGCGCCCCGTCCGTGCGGCGGCTGATGAGGTGGACTCGCTGCACCCCCTGGATGCAGGCATCCGCCCCGGCGCGCAGGGTCTGAGCGAGCGCTTCCGTCATTCGGGGGAGCTGCTGAAGGAGCGTCTCCACCTCGCCGCTCAGGACATTGGAGACCACGGCTCCGGTGTCGTCGGTCACCCCTGGCTCTTCCAGCAGGAAGATGAGCTTGTCCGCCCCCAGGACGATGGCCGCGGAACGGGCCACATCGGCGGCGCTCAGGTTGAAGATTTCCCCGGTGGGCGAGTACCCGATCGGGGGCAACAGGGCGATGGCACCGTCATCGAGCCTCCGTCGCAGGGCCTCGCGATCGATGCGGCGGACTACTCCCGTGTGTTGGTAGTCGACGCCCTCGATTACCCCGAGGGGCTTGGCGGTGACGAAGTTGCCGGAGACTACCGGGATCCGCACACCCGCCATCGGTGAGCTCGCGAGTCCCAGGGAAAGCAGGGCCTCGATCTCGAGGCGGGCGACACCGGCGGCCTCTTTGACGCAGGAGAGCGCCTCGGCGTCCGTGACCCTCAGTCGCCCGACGTAGCGCAGCTCGGCCCCACGACGGGCGAGGCGCTCCTCGATCTGGGGCCGGGCTCCGTGCACCAGCACGAGACGGATCCCGAGGCCGTGCAGCATCGCCAGGTCGTGGACGAGATCTGGAAATCGGGCGTCCGCAACCGCCTCGCCGCCGAAGGCGATGACGAAGGTACGCCCCCGGTGCGCATGCACATAGGGCGTGGCCTGGCGGAACCAGCGGACGAATGGATCGGATTTAGAGCTATCGTGCAAGGGGCCTGGGGTCCTCGCCCATGGACGCGGCCTTTCGGCGGGGGTGAAAGCCGACAGGTTACTCCTTTCGGCCGTTCCCTTCTGCTGTGCGCCGCCGCACCCCTGCTATTCGATGCCCAGCTTATCCAGACGATAACGCAATGAGCGCAGCGTCATGCCGAGCCTCTTGGCCGCGGCGGTCCGGTTCCAGCGGGTCTCGTCCAGGGCCTTCAGGATTGCTTGCTTCTCAACCTCCCCCAGAAACTCTTCGAGGGGTTGCTCGCTCGTGGGCAACGAATCCACCGGCGGTGGCGCATCGCTCTGGCACAGATACAGGTCTTCCACGCCGATGGCGGCTTCCTCGCTGAGTGCTACTGCGCGCTCGAGAATGTTCTCCAGCTCGCGCACGTTGCCGGGGAAGGGGTGGCGCTGCAGGGCCCTGATTGCTCTGGTCGTCAGCTGCGGTCTCCGTCCGCCGTTGTGGCCCATGCGCACGAGTATGTGATCCACGAGCAGCGGGACGTCGTCCGGCCGCTCCCGAAGCGGCGGCATGCGGATCTCGATGACATTGATCCGGTAGAACAGATCGCGGCGAAAATCACCAGCGCTCACCAGGGCATTGAGGTCCTTGTGGCTCGCGCTGATGATGCGGGCGTCGACCGGGACTTCATGGGGTGCGCCGACCGGGCGCACGCTCTTCTCTTGGATGGCGCGCAGGAGCTTGACCTGGACCGACAGGGGCAGGTCCGCCACCTCGTCCAGAAAGAGGGTACCGCCCTCCGCGGCCTGAAAGAGGCCCTGTTTGTCGCTAACGGCCCCCGTGAAGCTGCCTTTCTTGTGGCCGAACATCTCGCTTTCGACCAGGTCGTGCGGGATGGCGCCGCAGTTCACAGGCACGAAATCGCGGCTGCCCCGGGGGCCCAGGCCGTGGATGAGCCTTGCCGCCAGCTCCTTGCCGGTTCCACTCTCTCCACTGATGAAGACCGGGGCCTGCGTCCGTGCCAGCTTTGCCACCAGCCGGCGGAGCTCCCGCATCTGCGCCGAGTCGCCGAGGAGTCCGGCGTGCCCGGGTGTGGATGGCGTCTCTGCCAGCTGCTGGTCGGAGGCCCGCAGCCGCAGGGCGGCCTCCACCAGCCGCCTGAGGATATTCAGGTCCACGGGTTTGGGAACGAAATCGAACGCGCCCGCCTTCATGGCCGCGACGGCGGTGTCCATGCTGCCGTGGGCCGTCATAATCGCAACCGGCAGCTCCGGCTGGGTGTCGGAGATGTATCGGACCAGCTCGATGCCGTTGCCGTCCGGAAGACGCATGTCCGTCAGGCAGAGGTGGAATGCCTCTCTCGCCAACAGCCGTTTCGCCTCTGCGAGATTCCCCGCCCCGCGGCAGCTGATGTCCATGCGGGCGAGGGTAATCTCGACCAGCTCGATGATGTCCGTCTCGTCGTCGACAACGAGCGCGTGCGCTTTGCTCATATGACGCGTGCTCTTGTGGTCGTCATTTTGTCAGGATGGGAAGGTCAGGCGGAAGCAGCTTCCGTGCGGCTCGCGGGGAATATACTCCAGGTGGATTCCGTTGGATTCGCTCAGCTCCCGCGCAATATAGAGACCGAGGCCCGTTCCGGTGCTGCTGGTGGTGAAGAAAGGTGCGAAGATCTCCGGTGCCGTCTCGCTGTCGATGCCCACGCCGTCATCCAGCACTTCGATCAACACTCGTTTGTGGGCAGCCCCCCTGCCTTGCGCACGCAGCTGGATATGAGGCGGATCCCCGAGCCGGCAGGCGTGCTTGAGGGCGTTCTCGCACAGGTTCGCAAGGACTTGGTGCAGGTGTCGGGGGTCGGTGCGGACTTCGGCCGGGGACGCAATCTCCAGCTGGAGACGGTCTGCCGGGAGGTCGTGGGCCTCGCGGAAGTCGCTGCAGAAGCCGGGCAGCCAGCCGGCGAGATCGATGGGCTCGGGACTTGCCCGCTCGCGGCGCGAGAGCTGGAGGATGCTCTCCACAGTCTCGTCGATGCGCCCGGTGTTCCGCCGGATGATCTCGAGCAGCCGCCGGTCGCCGACGCCCAGCGCCGTGGACTCGGCGAGGAGCTGTGCGGCGTGTCCGACCGCGCTCAGGGGATTGCGGATGTTGTGCGCGATGCTTGCGGTCAGGCGGCCCAGGGAGGCGAGCTTGATTTCCTGGGCTTCGCGGACGGCATCTTGCGCATCGCGCACATACATCAGGGCCCCCGACTCCCGATAGTCCCCCAGGAGGTGGAGCGTGACCTCGAGGGTGGCGTCATGGCCGGAGACCGTGTTGTCGCGCCGGTAGGGCAGGGCGACCTGTTCGGCAAGCCTCGAGACGCCCAGCAGCTGCCTTGCCGCTGTATTCAGGAGACGGAGGTTGCGGTCCCCGTCGACCACCACCACCCCCGTGCTCATGCTCTGAATGATGAAGTGGTTGAGCTTGGACAGGTCGGCGATGTCGACCTTCCGGCGCGCCGCTACCAGCTCGGCCTCCTGAATGCGACGGTAAAGCACGTGGCCGAGCATGGCGACCGCGAAGAAGGTGATGCCGAGCAGTCCCGCCTGGGTGAAGCTGGAAGGAGGAGAGCCCACGTAAAGGGAGACGTAGGTCTGCTGCGTCATTACGCTCAGGCTCGCGAAGGCGGCGAAGAGCAGCGAGAGGCGCCCCTCCATCAGGACGGCGCCGGTGGCAACGGCGATCGCAAGGAGGAGACCGAGCCCGCTCGCCACGCCTCCGCCGCCATGCATGAGCAGGGTGAAGGCGACGATGTCGGCGAACACCGCGAGAGGTACCTGCTGGTGCTTCGCCGGCCAGCGGACATAGGCGGCAACCAGTCCGATCACCACAAAGAGGATGTAGGCGGTGGCCGTGATCGTAGTGAGGGCGGGGTACCCTTTCGCCGATGTCCAATGGAGCGGCGAGCCCGGCATGAGGACGAGCGCGAGTCCCGTCGCAAGCACCGCACGGCCGAGCGCTACCGCCTGCAGGGCGCTCCAGCTGGGATAGGACTCACGCTCGCCGTGCGCCGCAGCTCCTCGCAGGTGCACGGGGGCGGGATCGGACATGGGAATGTGGCTTTCGACTGCCAGCTCCATCGGGAAGGCGCAGATCAGTTTTTTGCCAATGCGAGAAAGCTTCGTCAAGATTATCCTCTCGTCTGTTCTGGAAACTGCGGCGGTCGTCGATGAATCTGCATGAGTTTCAGGCCAAAGGGCTGTTTAGCCGCTACGACATCCCGATTCCACGCGGTGAGGTTGCGGACACACCTGCGCTGGCGAGGCGGGCAGCGGAAGAGCTTGGAGGGCGGCGCTGGGTGGTGAAGGCGCAGGTTCACGCCGGTGGACGCGGCAAAGCCGGCGGGATCGCCATTGTGGACAGTGCCGAGCAAGTGGAAGCCGAGGCCCGGCGCCTCCTGGGCAGTCGCCTGGTGACCCGCCAGAGCGGACCCGACGGGCTCCGGGTGGATCGCGTGCTGGTGGAGGCGCCCACCGGGATCGCCCGCGAGCTCTACCTCGGGGCCCTCGTCGACCGGGAGGCCCGCCGAATTGCCTTCATGGCCTCGGCGGCGGGAGGCATGGAGATCGAGGAGGTGGCGGGCGAAAGCCCCGAGCGCATCCTCGTGACCCGTGTGCACCCGGCTGTCGGACTCCAGCCGTGGCAGGCGCGTCGGCTCGGCTTCGGGCTCGGCTTGCAGGGGGAACAGGTCAAGTCCCTGGCCCACCTCATGGATCGGCTCTACCGCCTCTTCGTGGATCAGGAAGCGAGCCTGGTGGAGATCAATCCCCTCGTTGTGACCGACGGCGGAGAGCTGATCGCGCTGGACGCCAAGATCAACCTCGACGACAGCTCGGTCTTTCGGCACCCCGACCTGCATGCACTGCAGGACCCGTTGCAGGAGGATCCCCGGGAGGCCGAGGCCAGGGCGCACGGTCTGAGCTACGTCAGTCTCGACGGCGATATCGGTTGCATGGTCAATGGGGCAGGCCTCGCCATGGCGACCATGGACCTGGTGAAGCTCCACGGCGGTGAGCCGGCCAACTTCCTGGACGTGGGCGGCGGGGCCACCGCTGCCCGGGTTGCCGAGGCGTTCAAGCTCATTCTCGCTGACCTCAATGTGAAGGCGGTGCTGGTCAACATCTTCGGCGGTATTGTTCGCTGCGATCTGATCGCGGAGGGAATCATTCAAGCACTGCAAGAAGTGCGTGTGGGCGTGCCCGTGGTGGTGCGGCTCGAGGGCACCAATGCCGCCCAGGGTCTCGCCATGCTCGGCGCGAGCAAGCTCCCCATCGAGACCGCCGCCAGCCTGCGGGAAGCGGCGGACCGGGTCGTATCGGCGGCCCGCAGGCAGGGCTGAGGGAGGCGACCATGAGTGTACTGGTCCACAGGGCTACGCGGGTGCTGTGCCAAGGCTTCACCGGAAAGCAGGGCACCTTTCACAGCGAGCAGGCGATCGCTTACGGCACGAATCTGGTCGGCGGAGTCACCCCGGGCAAGGGGGGCGGGACGCATCTCGGGCGCCCGGTCTTCGACACGGTGCACGATGCGGTAGGCGCCACCGGGGCGGATGCCACTATGATCTATGTCCCCGCCGCATTTGCCGCCGACGCAGTCCTCGAGGCGGCGGATGCGGGGATTCGGGTTATCGTCTGCATCACCGAAGGCATCCCCGTGCTCGATATGCTGCGGGTGAGGGCCGCTCTGGAGGGCTCCGATAGCATCCTCGTCGGGCCCAACTGCCCCGGGATCATCACGCCGGGCGAGTGTAAGATTGGAATCATGCCCGGCGGTATCCACTCCCCCGGGCGCGTCGGGATCGTCTCGCGCTCGGGTACCCTCACCTATGAGGCCGTCTTCCAGACCACCAATGCCGGCTTGGGTCAGAGCACCTGCATCGGCATCGGCGGTGATCCGATCCACGGACTCGATTTTGTCGCTTGCCTGGCACTCTTCGAGCAGGACCCCGAGACCGACGGGGTCCTGCTCGTGGGCGAGATTGGCGGTGCCCAGGAGGAGGCGGCAGCCGCATTCATCCAGGGCCGGATGACCAAGCCGGTGGTCGCCTACATCGCGGGCGTGACCGCCCCGAGCGGTAAGCGCATGGGGCACGCGGGGGCGATCATCACCGGCGGGAGAGGGACAGCAGAGGACAAGTACGCGGCCCTCGACCAGGCCGGCGTCGTGACCGTGCGCTCCCCTGCAGAGATGGGGTCCCGTATGGCTGACCTCCTCGGGACCTGACCGAAGTTGCGTATCCTCATCGCCCAGCTCAACCTGCTCGTCGGGGACGTGGCCGGCAACTGCGGCCGTATCGTCGCCGTGGCGCGGGCAGCACGCGACAGACACAAGGCGGACCTGGTGGTGTTCCCGGAGCTCGCGCTCACCGGCTACCCACCGGAGGACCTCCTCCTGCGGCCGGGGCTCATCACCCGGGTTGAGGCAGCCCTCGAGGTCCTATGCGTCCAGAGCCGGGGGATTGCCCTGGTCGTGGGATATCCCAGAAGCGACCTCGGCGGGCTGTACAACACGGCGGGGTTGATCGTTGACGGAAGGATCATCGCCGAATACGCGAAGCAGCGGCTGCCCAACTACAGCGTGTTCGACGAAAAGCGCTACTTTCGTCCCGGCTTGGCACCCTGTGTCTGCGACTTCAAGGGCCTGCGCCTGGGCCTGAGTGTGTGCGAGGACATCTGGGAGGAGGGGCCGACCGAACAGGCCGCGGAGGCGGGGGCGGCGCTCCTGATAAACATCAATGCCTCGCCCTACCACACCGGCAAGGCGTCCGAGCGGGAGTCCTTGGTCCAGCGGCGTGCCTCGGAGCATGGATTCCCCATCGTTTACGCCAACCTGGTGGGCGGCCAGGATGAGCTGGTTTTCGACGGTGGCTCGTTTGTCGTGGACGCAAACGGGGAGGTCACGCAGCGGGGACCCTTCTTCGAGGAGGCACAGATGCTCGTGGAGGTCGAGCATGAGCCCCGCCCGCGGCCGCTGCGGGGCGAGCTGACACCCATCCCAGAGGAGGAGGACGCTGTTTACCGGGCGCTACTCCTCGGCGTTCGCGATTATGTGCGCAAGAATGGCTTCCGGGGGGCGGTGGTCGGCCTCTCCGGCGGCATTGACTCGGCGTTGACGTTGGCGGTCGCTGCGGACGCGCTGGGTGCCGACCAGGTGGCTGCAGTCTTGTTGCCCTCCCGTTACACCGCCGGCATGAGCGTGGAGGATGCTTTGGCGGAGGCACGAGCCCTGGGGGTGGAGTCTTCAGTCATCTCCATCGAGCCCGCCTTTCAGGCCTTTCTGGCGATGCTGGAGGGTGCGTTCGCAGGGCTGCCGGCCGATGTCACCGAGGAGAACATCCAGGCCCGTTGCCGGGGGGTTACCCTTATGGCCATCAGCAACAAGAAAGGGCGTATCTTGCTAACGACCGGCAACAAGAGCGAGATGGCCGTCGGCTACGCCACCCTCTACGGCGACATGGCGGGAGGATTTGCGCCCCTCAAGGACGTCTTCAAGACCTCGGTCTATCGTTTGGCCCGCTACCGCAACAGGCTTTCCCCCGTCATCCCGGAGCGGGTGCTCGCCCGGCCCCCCTCGGCGGAGCTGCGGGAGGATCAGACCGACCAGCAGAGCCTCCCGGCCTATGAATTGTTGGATCCCCTACTCGGCCGCTACATCGAGGGCGACGAGAGCATCGCGCAGATTGTGGCAGCTGGCTACCCGGAAGAAGACGTGCGGCGGGCCGTACGCATGGTGGACCGCAATGAGTACAAGCGCCGCCAGGCCCCGCCCGGTGTACGTATCACCCGTCGGGCGTTCGGCCGCGACCGCCGCTACCCGATCACGAGCGGTTTCTGAGGCGCGGAT
>JARRNE010000268.1:0-4600 GCA_037385305.1 Chromatiaceae bacterium
AAGTCGCCCATCCAGAAGCAGCGCCTCGTAATGGACACGGTGAAGTCGCAGATCGCGAGCGGGGAGCTGCACGCCCTCTCCATCAAGACCTTGACTCCGGCGGAGTCAGCGGGGGGTGGGGCCTGAAAGGCGGCCGCGGTGATTCGAGCTGACCCCAGAGCATCCGCGGCATCCCGGCTCAAAAGTGCTCATGCGATCACGCCGCAGTGAGCACGAGCACGCCTACACTACCGATAGAGCCTGCGGCTGCTGAGCAGTCCGCGCGTGGCAGTCCCCCCATCGCCGGCGCACTGCTCAAAGTCGCAGGCTCACATCACTACCGGCTGGCGCCATGCTGTCACGCTCCGACTTGGGCATGCCTCTGGTGACCATGATCCGCTGGCACGGGGCAGCCCACCCCTGAAACGCAGGCGCCCGTCGGACTGCCACGCATCCCCCCGCGGGGGGGCTCACCCGTGGGCTCCATCCGTCAGACCCTAATTTGACTGTAGCCGCAGCCCGGCCGGCGCCCGGTGCCCTGTCACTGGTACCGCTTCGAGGAGCCTAGTCGTTCTATGTGACCGGCGGCGCGACGCCGAAGGGGGGCGAAAGGACAAGCAAGGCGGTATGAAGTTTGACAGAAATCGCCTCAGGCAACAGCCTGAAATTCTTACCGTTGCGTGTCGTGTGCGGTTGTGACAAATTGGTCCGAAGCGATTTGAAAACACCGGGGCTCAAGTCATACTAAACACAGGCAGAAAAGCCGTCAGCCAACGAGGAGGCCAGCCATGTTTCTCAAGCATAAAGACAGCGGAAAGCTCATCGAGGTCTTGGCCTTGCGGGACCTCTTCAATCCGATGCATGATTCCCTGGTGGGTCGCTACCATGCGGGCGAGGAGCTGCAGGACCCCGAACAGTTCGCAAAGGCTGACCTAGTGTTTACGTCGGGCGAGACCCTGCCCAAGTGCTGGACGGATGTCCACTATCGGGATGAGGAGGCGCATCATCACTACAAGCTCTGATTCCTGCCAGGCTTTGTTGCCCGACCGAGGCGACGAAGGTCAGCCGCGAGGCCTAGAAGGGGTCCGCATCATCAGCTGAAAGTGGCGTGCGGCTCGGTGCGCCGCGTCTTGCTCCTCCGGGAGCGGGTCGAGGCGAGGGCGATCAAAAGGTCCAGCCGATGCGCACGCCGGCGACCCATGACCCGCCCTGCGCCGGCCTGAAGTCGCTGTGAGCGATGTACTGCAGGTCGGGGCTGATGGTGAAGCCGCGGCCCAGCGGGATGCGCGCATAGACCTCGGCCTGGTCCATGTCCTGGTGTGGGGCAGGGATCTTGTAAGAGGCGAAGGTGTGCGCGCCACCGATTCCGAGCACCGTCCGGCCGATCGGGTACGCGTAGGCGAGCGCCACGAAGCCGGCGGCAGGCTGCACGGCGGCATCGGCCCAGCCCAGGCGCAGGTTCCAACGCCCCCGGCCCAGCGGACCCGACAGGTTGCTGTACAGCCCCCTGCTGGACGCGTCCTTCAGGCGCTGATCGTCGATGCCGTCGCCGTCGGTGTCATGCGTGCGCGTATTGACCCAGGCGCCCAGGTTGGACATGACGTCCGACCCCGCCCACTGCAGCTCGAGCGCCGCGAACAGCCCGTTGCCCTGGCGGCCGAGGCGAAAGGCCTCCTCGTAGTCGGGCTCGATGCCGGTCGCGTTGGCCGTCAACGCGGTTAGACCCCAGCCGTTGCCCAGCCCCGCCGTGTAGGCGGCCCCCAGCGTCGCGCTTGGCAGATCGATGGTCAGGTCATTGACGAAGCTGGCGCCCAGAAACTGGGTGAATTCGTCGTTGGCGACATCGTTGCCGTCCAGCCAGGCGCTGGGATCGATGAGTCCGGCGGCCAGCGAGCCCGGCCCCGCGTCATGCTGGTAGAAGGCCTGCCAGACGACGATGCGGCCCTGGTCGTTGTTGTCGAGCGTCTCCCCCACCGAGGCATTCACCTCGGGCAGCACGCTGACCACCCCATCGCGCTCGGGTGTCGTGGCCCCCCTGATCTCGAGCTGCACGGAGCCGCCCAACGCAGGCAGGCTTCCCACGAGATCCAGTGCCCCGCTCCCCTCGGCTTCGATGGGCCGTCCGGCGATGCTCGAGTCGAATGCGGTCTGGTAGGTCCCGATGATGAGGCCCTTGAAGGTGGGACCATCCCCGGCCCAGGCCGCCGCGGGCAAGCCCAGGAGGAGGGCCAGCCAGATCGGATGCGTGAGTCGCACCCGGCGATAGCCGGTGCAGGGGCTCTCTGTCTTCCCCCCCGACGGTTGCCGGCCCGCCCCCAGGGGCCACACGTTGGTTGATCTTGCAGTGTATCCGCAGGACATGGCATTTCCCCGAGACAAACCATTCCTGCTGGCCGCACACGGTCGCGCGGGGCGCCACCGTGTGCGGCCGGCTTACGGCGGTCAGTAGTGGTTGGTCAGGATGAAGCGTTCAGGTGCGGGTGAGCGCAAGGGCCTTGATCACCCGCCCGTTGGATCGCGAGCCTTACGCGCGGGCCGCCCCCGGCCCCCCTCAGGCGGTGCGCGGGCCCGCCGGACTCCGAGATTCGGGCTTGGTCAGTAGCCTCCCTTCTTGCCCACGCCCACGTACGTGAAATCCCAGCTCACGTCGAACGGCTCCCACCACTTGGCGACGCCGGTTTCCTTGTCGGTATGCCGGAAGAAGCCCTGGTAAGGAGGCGGCTGGACGCGATAGGTGAGGCGGTACTTGCCCGGCCCGTCGAGCTTCACGTTGGCCCCATAGTGGGGCCCGTCGCTCGCCACCATGGGCATGAAAGATCCAAACTGCTGCCACTCGCTTCCAAGCTTCTGGATCCGATAGGTGATGCCCAGATAGGGCATCCAGTCCCCCGGTCCGAAACCGTTCGGATTGTGCTGCATGGCGTGCACATCCGCCTCCAGGTGGACATCGGCCTGGCCCGACATGTCGGGCAGCGACGGGCGCATGACGACGGCCTGCAGGTAGACCGCCCCGATCTCCATGCCGTTGCGCTGCACAGGCTTTCCAACGGAAATCTCCGCGGCCTGTGCGCTGCCGGCCAGCAGTCCCGCGAGGGGGAGTACAAGGGACAAGGATCGCCGATTGGTCCTCACACAACACCTCCGTATCCAGGTTGGGATGCCCAGGGTCCGAAACCGCTGCGAGCAACGCGTAACAAGAAGCATTACTAATAAGCGGCAAAAAAAGGGCCGGGTCAGCCCCCTCCCAGGGCAGGCCACCAGGCGGCGGCCACTGCCAAGGCCCCGGCCAAGCCCGGAAGCAGCGCCAGGGCCGTCCGCCAGCCGGCAAGCCCCTGGGCCGCAAGAATGCGCCACCCGAGGCGCAGGCCCCAGGCAACGGCCATGACCAGAAGGGCCGCCTTGAGCGGCACCGCCTCGCGTGCCGGCAGGAGCGCAAACAGCTCGGTGCCCAGACCCATGAGCAGAGAGATCATGGCGACCGGGGCGAACTGATAGCCGAGGCTCAGGAAGCGCTGCCGCGACTCACCCCTGGCGCCCAGGAATCCGGCAATCCAGGCCCCGGCCGCGTTCAGGGCCGCCAGCGCGGCGGCAAAGACGCCCATGACGGCAAGCATCCAGCCGACGATCAGCAGGAAATCGAGCCACACGAAGACCTCGCGCGCCTCGGGATGCACCACCATCAGAAAGGCGGGTCCCGGACTCCCGATCCAGTCCCAGCCGTGATCGATGGCCCAGACACCGAAGGCCTGGCGGAGCCACTGGTACTGGGGCAGCACCAGCCAGAGGAATGCGCCCAGGGCCACGCCGGTGCCCAGCAACAGGAACCACAGCTCCGAGGCCGCGGGGTGATGGCGCTCGATGGCCGCCACCTCCTCGCCCGGCGCCCGCAGCCGCAACCCCAGCCCCCCCTGCCGGCCCGGATGCACGCAGCGCATGCACATGATGCAGTGACGGCTCTCGGTCTTGCGGTTGATGTCGATCATGGTGGGACACAGGCCCTTCTCCACGTAGGCGTCGCCGCCGCCGCGCAGACGCTTCGGGACAAGATCGGCGATGCCGAGTCGGGAGAACACCCCCAGCAGGAGCCCGATGGGGCAGGCATGCCGGCACCAGGCGCGCTTCCGGCGCCCGCGTCCGTAAAGGAAGCCGATGGTGAGCGCAGCAAGTAGGGTGCCGCCGAACACCTCGAGCAGGGCGTCCGGGTAGTCTCGCACCCCCACCGTCTGCCCCAGCACGGTCACCAGCACGAAGCTGACGATCGGCGTGCCTTCCCAGCGCAGCCAGCCGGGGACTGGGCGCTTGGGGCCGAGCCGGTTCATCCACTGCGAGGCCGCGCCCATGGGACAGAGGATCCCGCACCAGGCACGCCCGGCGACCAGCACCGACAGGAACACCAGGGGGAACCAGAGCCCCCAGATCAGCCAGTTGGCCGTGGCCCCGAGCTGCTGCGTGAGACGGCTCGCCGGCAGCAGCACGGGTCCCAGGATCAGGCACAGGAAGGCCGCGAGCATCACCAGGTGCACCCCTGGCAGCCAGGGACGCAGCCTCACGGCCAGGGCCTCGATCCGCGCCGCCGCCGGACCCTGCCCGGCGGCGGTCCCGACCCGCACCGGCATTGGGA
>JARRNE010000269.1:0-4584 GCA_037385305.1 Chromatiaceae bacterium
CACGGGTTCAACAACCTCACCAAGGCCCTGAGCTTCAACATCTACGACATCTGCTACGCGGAGACGCCGCAGCAGCGCGAGGCCTACATCCAGTATATCGACGAGGCCTACAATGCGGTGCGCCTGACCGGGATCCTCACGAAGGTCGCCAACATCATCGGCGCCAACATCCTGAACATCGCCCATGTGGACTACGAGCCCCAGGGCGCGTCGGTCACCATGCTCATCTCGGAGGAGCCGGTGGCAGCCGAGCTGCTGTCCAACAGGCCGGCCCCTGGTCCGTTACCGGACGCCGTGGTGGCCCACCTCGACAAGAGCCATATCACCGTCCATACGTATCCTGAGAGCGACCCTCACAGCGGGATCAGCACCTTTCGGGCGGATATCGATGTGTCCACCTGCGGGCGTGTCTCGCCCCTCAAGGCCCTGAATTATCTGATCCATGCCCTGGAGTCCGACATCGTCATCATGGACTACCGGGTGCGCGGCTTCACCCGGGACGTCAGGGGGCGCAAGCTCTTCATCGACCACAACATCAGCTCCATCCAGAACTACCTGAGCCGGGACACCAAGAACCGCTATCAGATGGTGGACGTGAACGTCTATCAGGAGAACATCTTCCACACCAAGATGATGGTGAAGCGGTTTCGGCTCGGGGACTACCTGTTCTGCGTGGACGAGAAGGATCTGTCGGAGGGGAAGTACAAGCGCATCCACAAGCTGGTGCACCGGGAGATCGCGGAGATGTTCTACGGCCGCAACCTGGGTCGCAATCTCGAGTTCTGACGACCGTTACATCCAGTACACGCTTCCGGTCATGACCTTGGCGGTCAGCCGCATGGCGAGCTTGATCGGCGCGGGAAGCTCCGCCCCGCCAGCCGCCTTGGCCAGCTGCGCGTGGCGGACCTCGTCCGCCTTCATGCGGTCGAGGATGGCTTGGGTCCGCTCGTCCCACGCCGGGACCCGGGCCATGTGCCCGTCCAGGTGGTGCTCCACCTGACGCTCCGTCTCCACCACGAATCCCAGGCTCCACTTGTCCCCGGCGAGTCCGGCGACGGCGCCGATGGCGAAGGAGCCAGCGTACCAGAGGGGATTCAGCAGACTCTTGCGGCCGCCGAGCTCATTGATCCGGGATTCGCACCCGTCGAGATGATCGTTCTCCTCCCGGGCCGAACGCTCCATGTTGCGCCGCACCTCCGGCAGACGGGCAGTGAGGGCCTGCCCCTGATACAGGGCCTGGGCGCACACCTCCCCGGTGTGATTCACCCGCATCAGGCGTCCCAAATGCTTACGCTCGTAGTCGCTCAGCTCCGCCTCCGGGTGTCCCTCGGCCGGACTCTGGCGTTCGGTCGTCCGCGGCTTTCCGAACAGGGTCCGTACCGCTTGATCCAGGTTCATCAGGACGCGATCGACCGGGCTGTAATCGCGGGTAGGCATGACGTCAATTACCGTTGCGTTCCGTGTGCTTGCTGGAAAAGGATTGTGCGGCGCAGGTGCCGGCGGTTCAAGGCCGCCGTCGCGCTCTGGCGACGGTCGGTGCGCCCCAATCACCCGTCGAGCTGGCGAAGGATAAGCTCCACGGGGTGGAGAACCTCCAGGCCGAGACCCGCCTCGCGGGCACCGGCAGCCAGGTGCAGTGCGCAGCCGGTGTTGGTGGTCACGAGAATTCGGTTCCCGATTGCCCGTACTGCCTGAATCTTGGGCGCAAGCAATGCCTGCGCTGCCTTGGGTTGCTGCAGCAGGTAGCTTCCGGCCGCACCGCAACAATAGGCATTGTCCTCCAGCCCCACCAGCGAGATGCCTGGGATGCGCCGCAGCAGGTCATAAGCAGCCGTGGGGTCCCGAAGGACGTTCCGCTGGGAGCAGGGCTCGTGGACGGCCACGGTCTTCCGCAGCGGCCGCAGACGCAGGTCCGCGGGCCACTCCATCGCGGCGAGAAAGCGACATATCTCCTGCGCGTGCGCGAGCGCGGCGCGGGTTCGCAGCTCGGCGACACACGCGCTGGCGACCCCCACCAGGGGACGGTCAGCAGAGACGGCTGCGTTGCGGGCGAGCAGCTGGTCCGCCTCCCGGGGAAATCCGTTGTGTCGGTGCAAGGCCCCGCAGCACGCTTGGCCCCGCGGGACCCGGACCTCGAGGCCGAGGCGAGTCAGCAACCGGTGGGCCGCCGTGAGGGCGCCGGGCTGTGCGGTGCGCGCCACACACCCGACGAAAAGGTCCACCCCGCGGGCTGCGCCCCCCCTCGCCTGCCCTTCCCGACCCAGTGGCGCAGGGGCGTGGAGCTGCAGGGCGATCCGTTGAAGAGCAGCAAGGCGGGGATAACGGGTGATTCCGGCTGCCTCCACCAGGCGCGCGAGGCCGCTTCTTTGATAGCCCCGGGTCAGAAGGGCGGCCCGGTCCGCGCCGGCTGCGCTGCTCAGGCCGTCCAACCAGACCCGACTCCACCGGCGGGCGATGCGGGTAGATTGCTTTCGGCGCAGGGCCCGCACGTCGTCCATGATCGAGCCCACCGCCACCAGCGAGGGGCAGACCGGCTCGCAGGCCCGGCATTCAAGACAGCTCCACAGATGTGCGTCCAGCCGCCTCGAAGGGGCGAGCCGGCCTTCCGCGAGGCCCTGCGCGAGCGAGATGCGGCCCCGGGGCGATTCCGCCTCGTCCTCGCGAAGGCGGTAGGTGGGACAGTGGGGCAGGCAGAAGCCGCACTTGACGCATTGATCCGTGCTCGAGCGGAGACGGTCCTGCAGGTCATGATTGTTCACGGGTCGGACGGAGTGCTGGAGCGGTGCTCTTGACGGGAGGGGGCTCGACTGCAGGGGTGCGGCCGAGCATCACAATGGTAACCTGTCTAGCCCGCCACAAAGACTTTCCAGAGAGAGGCCGGGCAATGCCCTACTACAGACATCACGTCTTTTTCTGCACCAACCTCCGTGAGGACGGTAGCCAGTGCTGCGCTCAATGCGGAGCGCAGGCGATGCGCGACTACCTCAAACGCCGTTGCAAGGAGCTCGGCATCGCAGGACCCGGCGGTGCTCGCATCAATACGGCGGGCTGCATGGATCGGTGCGGGGAAGGCCCAGTCGTCGCCGTCTATCCGGAGGGGGTTTGGTACACCTATGTCGACCGGGAGGACGTGGAGGAGATCCTGCACGAGCATCTCCTGGGTGGCCGGGTGGTGGGTCGTCTGCGTCTCCCGAGCGATCCGCCATCGCAGGAGCGAACGAGGGGCTGACAAGGGGAGCCAACCATAGCCTAATCTTTCTCAGATAATGATGACTTCTCCACGGTGTTGGTACTCCTCCATCCTCTTTCGGTGGTTATTGCGTTAGGCGCCGCTCTCAGCGGCTTTTTGGGTTATGCGGTTCGGTGCCTGCCGAGCTCGTCGTGACGGCTGGGGGCGTTGTCGGCGCGGCCGGAATCCGGTAGGATTCCCGCTCTTTCGTAAATGCGGCAGCTGAGCGCAGCACCTGGAGCCCTCGGACATGACGACTGTAAGTGCCAAGCCTGCGGAGGTTCGCCGCGCCTGGTACCTGGTGGACGCCGACGGCAAGACGCTCGGCCGACTCGCCAGCGAGCTGGCGCGCCGCCTGCGCGGGAAGCACAAGCCGCAATATACCCCGCACGTGGACACCGGCGACTACATCGTGGTCGTGAACGCGGAGAAGGTCCGGGTGACCGGAAACAAGCTCGAGGACAAGATGTACCATCGTCACACGGGCTACACGGGTAACCTCAAGTCGATGAACCTGTCGATGCTGCTGAAAAAGGCGCCGGATCGCGTGATCACCACGGCGGTGCGGGGCATGCTGCCGCGAAACCCCCTCGGGCGGGCCATGCTGAAGAAGCTGCGGGTCTACAAGGGTCCGGAGCACCGTCACGCGGCCCAGCAGCCTCAGCCCCTCGACATCTGAGCACAGGAAGCGAGCGCATGCCGGACACGAGCTACGCCACCGGACGCCGTAAGAGCTCTGCCGCCCGCGTCTACATTACGATGGGCTCGGGCAATATCACCGTCAACGGCCGTCCCCTGGATCGCTTCTTCGGGCGCGAGACGGCGCGCATGATCGTGCGCCAGGCCCTGGAGACGGCGAGCATGACCGACCGGGTCGATGTCGTCGTCACCGTCGCCGGCGGCGGGACCTCGGGCCAGGCGGGTGCCATCCGGCACGGCATTGCCCGCGCATTGGTCCAGCACAACGAGGAGCTGCGCCGCCCGCTCCGGCAAGCCGGCTTTCTCACCCGCGACGCCCGGGAGGTGGAGCGCAAGAAGGTCGGGCTGCACAAGGCGCGCAAGAGACCGCAGTACAGCAAGCGCTGACGCGCTCGCTCGAGGTCCCTGGGGCCAAGGACCAGGATGGAAGGGCTGCGCCGGCTTGATGTCTGCAGCCGCGCCTGTCGGCTCATTACCGAGACCGAGGAGCTGGCCAAGATGCTCCGCGGCCTCATCAGGTGCTTCGAGGCCGAGGACGGCTGAATGCCCCGGCCCTCGGTCCTGGAGCCTTGCGACTTTCATTTGGGGGATCGTCTAGCGGTAGGACAGCGGACTCTGACTCCGTCAACCCAGGTTCGAATCCTGGTCCCCCAGCC
>JARRNE010000269.1:4592-6343 GCA_037385305.1 Chromatiaceae bacterium
CTCGTGCCGGCTTCCTCGTGTTGGCTGGGCGGCGGAGGGCTCCCTCTCGGCCGCCGGGGCTCCGGCAGGGAGGTCCCCATGCCATCTTCGCGGGCTGGCATCTCCCGCGGGCCATCCCCGGCCAGGCGAAGGGACTCTGGTGGTATCAAAAAAGCAACACCAAGCCGTTGTGTATCTTTTTTCAAAAAAACTGTTGCGTAATGTCGCTTGCTCGTCTAATATTCCATCCGCAAGCACGATTGAGTCATGTTTTTGCAGTCTATTGGCAGATCAACAACAGCGGAGAACACGATGAACAAAAAGCTCATCACCTTGGCGGTCGCCGCCGCCCTGGCTGCCCCGGCCGCCGCCATGGCCGACGCGACCCTGTACGGCAAGATCAACATGTCGATCGACTACGTGCAGACCGACGCCAACGCCTTCAACTACGGTTCCGGTTCTGTGACCTTTACCCCAGAAAGGGCGATTCCTTCCTACCGCTCCACGAGCCCAACGGTAGTGTATCCGTACGGCGGCCGGCTGTACCCCCTGACCTCCGGGCAGAAGTACTACGGAGGGGACCTGAACTCCAACGCTCGGAAGAGCCGCCTCGGGGTGAAGGGCTCCGAGGACCTGGGCAACGGGCTGAAGGCGATCTACCAGATCGAGTTCGGCGTCCAGCTGACCAACGCCCGCAACGACGACAATGTCGCAAACGGGGATTCGGGCAGCATATCCATGCGCAACAGCTTCGTCGGCCTGGCGGGCAACTGGGGTACCTTCCTGGTCGGCCGTCACGACACCCCGCTCAAGATGTCCACGGCCAAGCTCGACCTGTTCCAGGACACGTTGGCGGACTACAGATGGACCATCGGGTTCCACAGCGTGCGGGCCGACAATACCATCGCCTACGTGAGCCCGACCTGGGCGGGCCTGCAGTTCGCGGGTGCCATCGTCCCGATGGGCGGCGCCACCGCCCTCGGACTGCCGAACAACTCCAACACCAGCATCGCGAGCGGCTACTCGCTCGCCGCCATCTACAGCAATGGGCCCTTCTACGCGTCCCTCGCGTACGAGAACTTCGGCAAGAAGAACTTCTCCGAGCTCAACGGCCCCGTATTCGGCGACTATCTCGGCGTGCCGGGCTGGGGCGGCGCGGAGCCCTGGAGCTACTGGCGCGCGGGTCTTGGCCTCCTCGACTGGAACGGCTTCACCCTGGACGCCATCTACGAGTCGCATCAGCACTTCCTCGGCGCGCCCACCCAGGCGAGGGTCAACCTGTGGCAGGTGCAGGCGGGCTACGCCTTCGGCAACAACATGCTCAAGGGCATGTACGGGCGGACAGATCCGCAGGATTGCGTGGGCCAGTCCTACCTGGGTGGCGGGCCACAGGGTGATTCGATCATGTGCGGTCCGATGGCGCAGGCGATCTCCATCGCGTCAGGGAACGGCTACACCCCTTATTTCGCGAACAACCGGGATTTCAGCTCCTGGGCGGTCGGGCTGGATCACAACTTCAGCAAGCGGACGAAGGCCTATCTGCTGTACACAGCGGTCGACTCCAAGGTACCGGAGGCCGGCTGGAACGGTCTCTCGATTGGTATGATCCATAGCTTCTGAGCGCGGCTCGGGATCCCTCACGGAGCGGAAAACGGGGCCTTCAGGCCCGTTTTGGCCTATGAGGACGCGAGCTCACCTGCTCCGGCGATCTGTTGCTCAGGGTAAATCATTTGCTACACTCTCGGCGTGACATTCCATTATAAGAAGCTCAC
>JARRNE010000270.1:0-5125 GCA_037385305.1 Chromatiaceae bacterium
CCTCATTCGGCGCAAAGCGCAATAGCGGAGCGTATTGCGCCGAATGGGCTGTGCGGACGGTGGCCGCCAGCCGGGGGATGAGCACCGGCTCCACCGAGAATGCTCGAAAGCCGAAGCCGATCAGGAGCGGCATCGACCGCGATGATACCCGCGGATCGGGCGGCGAGCCTTGGGATTTCCGCCGCCGGAACCACACTGTTAGCATCTGCCGACTCGCGCGGCACCGAAACGCAGCACACCCAGGGCGCGCCCCGGGACATAGGGAATGGCGGGAATCGCACGCATCGGTAAGTCTCTCACCCGCGATGGATAATGGCCCGCACCCTTAGTCTATCGGAGCAAGAGCAAATGGCGGTACACCGAATCCTTCGGATGGGCGACCCCATGCTGAGACAGCGCGCGGCAGCCGTTGAGCTGCTGGACACCCCAGGGCTCCACGACCTGGCCGCCGACATGTGGGATACCATGAACGCCTACGACGGTGCCGGCTTGGCAGCGATTCAGATTGGCGTCCCCCTGCGGGTCGTGGTGTTCGGCGTCGAGGACAATCCGCGATATCCAAACGCCCCCCAGGTGCCCCGTACCGTGCTTGTGAACCCGGACATCACCCCGCTCACTGCGGACGAAGAAGACGGCTGGGAGGGTTGCCTGAGCGTCCCTGGCATGCGCGGACTCGTCCCCAGGGTCGCTCGCATCCGCTATCGGGGATTCGATCCCCACGGCAACCCCATCGAACGGGAGGCGGAAGGCTTCCACGCCCGGGTCGTCCAGCACGAATGCGACCACCTGGACGGCGTCCTGTATCCCGAGCGCATCCGCGACCTGCGCACCTTCGGTTTCATTGAGGAGCTTCAGCAGCGCGGCGCCTTTGGTGACCCGGGGCCGCCGGCAGAGTAGGAGGGTCCGGGGTCGAAGGGGTCCGGGATCTTGAATTGGTGCATCTCGGCAACCGGAGGGCTGAGCCAGACCCAGTGGGCATCCCGGCCTACTGTATCGCCGTGAATACGGCCATGTGGAAGCCTTGGCGGCAGCCGTCCGGGCTGTCGGCATCCCCGCCAGGGCGCACCCGACCTCTCCGACGCGCACCGAAAACGTGATATGCCCTTGGTATATCGGGCTTGGCCACTGCGCACAGGGCGCGCCGAGTCCAGTCGTCGCGTATCTCCAGGCGACGCTCGATGCGTGCCCGCAGGCGGTCATGGCTGGCGTTCTGCTCGATCACCTCACCGTAGATATGTGCGAGATCACGTCTTTGGTAAGTCTCGCTAGAGCGTTCGTCTCCGCTCTTGGTGACCCAACCTACCCGGGCTGTCGCCGCCGGCCGGGCAGTGCGCCTTCAGCGAGGCTCCGCAACGTCCGTCGATCCTGGGCTACGCTTATGTGAGGAGAATGTCGCGGGGCGATGGCATGGGAGGTGGCCGGACATGACATGCGCGGCGAGACTGAAGAGCTACCTGGACGAGCAGGCGGTGGAGTATGAGCTGATTCCCCATCCGCATACCGAGAACAGCATGGCCACGGCGGCGGCCGCACACGTGCCGGGGGACCGACTGGCGAAGGCGGTCATTGTCTGCCGAGACGGCGAGTACCTGATGGTGGTGGTGCCGTCGGATTACCATATCCATCTGGGGCTCCTGCACCGTTATTTGGGGGAAGAGGTCGGCCTCGCCACGGAGCAGGAGGTGGTACAGCTGTTTCCCGACTGTGAGGCGGGTGCGGTCCCTCCCGTCGGCGCGGCATACGGACTGCGGACCCTTCTGGACAGCGCCCTCCTCGATGAGCCGGAGATCTTCTTCGAGTCCGGCGACCATGCGTCCCTGATCCGGGTGAGCGGCGATCAGTTCCGGGACCTCTTTCGGGGTGGCGAACACATCGACGTGGGACAGCACATTTAAGTCGATTTCTGTCAAATCTCATACCGCCTTGCTTGTGTTTTCGCCCCCCTTCGGTGGCGCGGCGCCAAGGAGGATCGGGCCGATGACCATTCCCTCGACCAGGACCTCGAGCATGTTGAAGGCGATGTTGGCGGCGTCCTGATTTAGCATGATCAATAGGTTGGCTAAGCTTTGGATCGAGCGGCCAGTGGCACTGACGGTGCCGGGGCGGGCAGCGAGGGCCTGTTCGGGGTCAATCTCCGGCACCGGCTTGGCCAGCGCCAGGATCAGGGGGCGGGACGCCATAGAGGGCAACCATAGGGGTTTCAGCACGTCTCCCGCAGACCGTTGAGCGCATCCGCGCACACCACGATCGCGGTGCCGTTGGTCACGATCGCTACCAGGCTTCCCGTTGCGGTATCGGGCGTGGACGAAGGCCGCGGCGTCGCCGTCACTCGTCGAGCGGACGGTCCCTCTCGAGCTGCTCGGCGAGGGTGCGCTTCGGACGCCCGCGCGTGATCTGGCGGGAGACGGCCTTCTGGGCGAACAGGTTGTTGGGCACCGCCACCTTGCGTCCGTCCTCGGCCTTGAGGGTGGTGAAGATGAAGTTGATGTCGACGACCTGGCCCTTGATGCCGTCCGGCGTGATCTCCACCAGCTCGCCGACGTTGAACGGCCGCCAGATCAGGATGACGAGGGTCGCCAGGATGTTGGAGAGCATCGACCAGACCGCGAAGAAACCGACCGCGATCATGGCCAGCACGGTGGTGAGGAACGTCCAGATGCTCTGGATCTTCCAGCCGAGGAGGGCGACCAGCGTGAGCACCACCAGCACGGCAAGGACGCTGCGCAGCCAGCGCTGGATGAGGATGCTGGTGCTCGCCGGCAGGCGTCCCGAGCCGGACAGGGCGTCGAACGCCGCGGCGAGAACGCGGTCGATGACGAGCCCGATCACGAGCACCAGCCCACCTAGCGCGTAGGTCCGCCAGTTGAGCGCGTCCTCCGGCAGCGGGATCCGCCAGATGCGGATGATGAGGAACAGGGAGAGGGCGATTGCCGAGAGGCGCGTCAGGTTGGTGATCAGCCCCACGACGTAGGCGGGGCGCTCGGGCTCGTCCGCTTCCGCATGTTCGCCGGGCGGATCGGCGGGGGCCGCGCCTCCCCCCGTGACGGCGACCGACTTGCGGCGCAGCAGGTCGATGAGATACTCGGCCGCCGCGGCGACGAGGACGATCATGGCCGCCGTCAGCGCCAGGCCGCGTCCCACATGCGTCACCAGCAGTCCGTACCCGATCACTTCGAGGAAGAGGAGCGCAATCGCCACCAGCACGATCAGCGGGTAGAGCGCCGACGTCAGGGAGCGTCCCCAGTGGCGCCGCGCGTTCTCGTCCAAACCCAGGCTCAGCACCAGCTGCTTCCGGAACAGGAACAGGAGCAGCAGCACTAGCAGGCCGGTCTTGTAGATCTCGAGCAGCCCGTTCTGCAGTGGAACCGCCAGGCTGGCGACCCACAGCTCGAAGAGGAGGAAGAGCAGGACGGCGGAGTAGATGAGCATGCCATCCAGCCAGCGGCGGTAGTACCGCGCCACTGAGTCGTCGCAGAGCAGGACCCGGTGCGGAGGGCTGTCTGGCTCGAACAGGTGGTGCACCAGCCGGAGGAGGAGGATGGTGACCACCACGAGGAGGATCGGGAGCACGATGAGCTCGCGCACGACGGGATCGTGGAGCCAGCGGTAGCCGAGGCCGATCAGCGCGGCCCCGAGGAGCAGCGGCACGATCAGGTCGCCGAACATGTTGAGCGCGAGCAGGTCGATGCGGGCGCTCAGGCCCTCGCCAATGGTGAGGGCGCCGTCCTCGCCCTCCTGCTTCTCCAGGAAGCGCCGGCGGATCGCGTCCGCCAGGGGCACGCTCTTCCTCCGGACCACGCGTACCAGGGCCAGGCCGCCGAGGAGCGCAAGAAGCGCCCATCCGGCCGCGAGGCCCCAGGCCGCGGGCCCGAGACCGCGGAGCTCGCCGCGCGCGTTGTCGACGAGGGAGCGGACCCGCGCCCGCTCGCCCGAGCTCCGCCCGAACAGCTCGACCTCCACGGAGGAGGGCTTGCCCTCTTGCCCGGCGGCGCGGTTCCCGAAGATCCCCCCTGCCGTCGAGGACAGCGCGCGCCAGACCGGTCCCCAGTCCGTGCCCATGAGTCCGGAGTCCCGGAAGGCGAGGCGCTTCCAGTAGAGCTGCTGCTCCAGGGTGCGGATCGCCGCCACGTCTCCTGAGAGCGCCTGTACCTTCTTCCTGGCCTCGTCGACGACCTGTTCCTCGCGGCGGATGGCTTCCTTGATGGCGACCGTGAGGTCGCTCCTCAGCGTCGCCGTCTCGGTCTCGATCTCGGCGCGACGCTTGGCGGGCAGCGCGGCGAGTCTCGCCGCTAGCGCCTGCTCCAGCTCGTCGAAGCGCTGCAGTGTCCTGCCGCGGACCGCGCGCAGGTCGCGAAGGTCGGCCAACGCGTCGGCCTGCAGGCGGCCGCTCTTGTCGAGCAGCCCCTCGTACTCGGCGACGTCCTCCTGCACGCGGTTGTAAAGGGTGGCCAGCTCCTCGCCGGTGTAGAAGCCGGAGAGGCCCTTCTCTTCCTCCCAGTCCTCCCGCGGCCGCGTGCCCGACTGGTCGAGGCGCCGCAGCCGGTCCTGCAGGTCGGCAAGATCGGGAGGACGGCTCGGCCTGGCTGCCGCGCTGGGACTCCAGGTGCGCCACGGCGTTGCGGCTCCTCGCCTTGACCAGGGCGGCGTGGCGGTCCGCGAGGGCGGTCTTCAGCCGCCGCAGTGCCTCCAGGAGCGGCTTGTCGCGGCTGCTCTGCAGCTCGATGAGCTGGCGCTCGAGGGCGAGCGCCTGGATGGAGCACTCGATGGCAGCGGTGCGGATCGAGGCGGGCGTGAGGCCCCCCTCGTCGGGAGCCGGGGGAGGAACGACGCGGGACGCGCCAGGCTTCTCGCTCTCCGGCGGCGCGGGCGGCTTCTCCGTCCCTCCTTCCCCTTGCACCGGCGACGGCTTCTTGGGGGCGGGCTGCTCGGACGGCGCCGCCGGCTGCCGGAGCTGCCTCTCCTCCGCCTCCAGCTCCTTCCGCAGGCTCTCCAGCCCGCTATCGAGCCGCGCCTGGCGCTGGCTCTGCAGTTCGGACAGCTCGCCGACCCGCGCCTCGACGTCCCGCAGGCGCTCCTCGGACGACTGCAGCTCCTCGTCCGACACCGAGCGGGGCGCGCCCTGCTT
>JARRNE010000271.1:0-6632 GCA_037385305.1 Chromatiaceae bacterium
CTTCTGCAACGACGTCCGGGTGGTCGAGGCATTCCTGCAACCCGACATGCGCTGCGCACTGGGCCAGACAGAGATTCGTATCGCCCAGTGCACCGAGGACCGGGCCTACGAGATCAGCCGCCAGAAACGCCTTGGTCACCTGGTGGGGGCCACTGAGCCGATGCGCGAGCTGTATGGCCTGCTCCGGGCCGTGGCACCCACCCCGACGACTATCCTCATCGCCGGGGAATCCGGCTCAGGCAAGGAGGTCGTTGCCCGGACGCTGCACGACTTATCGGGCCGTCGCGGCCCCCTTGTCGTTTTCGACGCATCGGTCACGGATCAGGAGATGGTGCGTAACGACCTTTTTGGACATGTGAAAGGGGCCTTCACCGGCGCGATGGGCGCGCGGGAGGGGGCCTTCCGGCGAGCGGACGGCGGGACCCTGTTTATCGACGAGATCGGAGAGCTTCCGTTGGAGCTTCAGCCCCGTTTGCTGAGGGCGCTCGAGAGCCGAGAGGTCGTACCGGTGGGATCGGATCAGCCCGTCCAGGTTGATGCTCGCGTCGTCGCTGCCACCCACCGCGACCTGGAGTCCATGGTCCAGCAGGGGACCTTCCGCGCCGACCTCTTCTTTCGCCTTTCCGTGATCAGCGTGCGCGTGCCGCCCCTGCGCGAGATCAAAGACGACATCCCCCTGCTCGTGCGCAACTTCCTCAGCCAGCTCGGCCTGCAGTGCCGGCTATCGAAGCAGGCGGTGGCCGCGATGTACGAATACGACTGGCCAGGTAACGTCCGCGAGCTACGCAACGTGCTCGAACGTGCTGCCGTGCTGTGCCAGGGGCAAGAAATCGGCCCGGAGCACCTGCGTCTGCAGGGAAATCGCGGGGCTGGCGCAGCCGCCCCCGAGCTAGCGGCGGGACTCCGCGAGCCAGCGTCGTCAGGGTCCGCGCCTGCCCAGCTGAAGAGCATCGAGCGACAGATGATCAAGGAGGCTATCGTGCGCAACGGCAACAATAAGGCGGCCGCCGCCCGGGAGCTTGGTATTCCTCTCTCCACCCTCAAGCGGCGAATTGCGGAGTATCAGATCTAGCGATGGTCAAATCTCGACATCGCCTTGATTTGCTTCAGGAAACCTTTTAATCAGGGTGTTCCTACAGCGTCTTGAGGTATTCGAGGATCGCGGACCGTTCCGGGGCGGACAGTCCTTTGCCATAGGTATGGCCTTGGTTCGAATAGCCGGGCAGCGTCGTGTCGTAGATGCGATCGCGCTCGTCCCAGCTCAGGGCGCCTGCCTTGCCGTGGGGAACGGCGGTGTAGCGCCAGCCAACAGCCTGTTGATCGAAAGCAGGGGGAATACCCTGGAACCTCCAGAACTTGGGCCGCGTCTTGCTATCGAGCAGGGCTTTGATCGTCGGCACCGAGCCATTGTGTAAGTAAGGCGCAGTTGCCCAAACCCCGTCGAGAGGCGGTGCGATGTAGCCGAGCGTGGGGATTATCCGTGCGAGCCTCCCGTAGAAGGAGCGCTCGAACCACCGAATGAAACGGTCCGAATCCTTGTAGGCGGCGGTCGCGAGGGCGGGGTCCGTGCCGATGTCCCGCAATGCGATGACCCGGTTTGGATAACGGGCGCCTTGGCCATAGGAGCCGTGGCAGGCCGCGCAGGCAACAGCGAACAGGTCTGCTCCGCGATCGGCGAGATCCCGATCGATCGGGTAGGGATAACGGGGAGGCTGGAGGGAGGTGATATAGGCGAGCAGGTCCGGGAACCAGGCGTCGATCGCGGCCGCCTGTGCGACACTATCCGTGCCCGGCGCGGCGGCGATTGCCATCAGGCGGGCATGGTCGCCCCGGCCCTCGGCATTGTAGAACAGGGCATGCTTCTTCCGCAGGTTCCACCAGGGCGGAACACTCACCGGCAGAGGCTTGCCGCGGGGCGGCTCAATGAGAGGCTTGTCTGACCAGGCGAGGGTCCTGGGGTCCCGATGGGCCAGCGCGGCCAGCACAAGGGTATCGGCCGGATTCACGCCCACCGTGTCGGTCGTCATGTAGGGGGCGAGGGTGCCGATTCGCCGCACCCAGCCGCGCCAGTCGCGGGTCGCCGCCTCCCCGCGCAGGTAAGCACCCCAGCTCACCGCCTCGGCGAGGGGATCGGCGGTGAAGTCCAGAAACTCGTTTCCGAGCCCCATGACGAATTCGCCGTCGAACCTGGCCGCGTGGCAGGTCAGACAGTTCGAGCTGACCTGCTCCCGACCCTGGCCGCTCCGGTAGGCGGTCAGCATATAGGGCAGGTCCGCGTTCCGACCCCGGCGCCCCGGGAGCAGAAGCCTCGGATCAGGCCTGCCGACCCGGGCCTTGTAAGCAGAATAGGGCAGGCCGCCGCTGACCCCGGGCCGGTTGAGCAGGTCCTCGTAGCCGGCCTGGGCATCGCCGGGACGCTGCGGATCCGCGGGGACTCGCCCGGGGCGGAACTTGCTGGCGCCTCCGTGCCCATTGTGCCTGTCGCAAGCGCCAAACAGCAGCATCACCGCCAACATGCAGGGCAACCTGATTACTGTTCGCCAAGCCCTCGTCATCGGAGGAGTGAGTGCGTCGGACCTTTCAAAAAGGCGATTAGCGCTATCCCTCAGCTGTGCGCAAGGGTCGGGTACGGGCCGTCGAGACAGGCCGTAAATGCGTGCCATGCAGGCTCCACGGCGTCCTCCGTGGCGCCGTGGGTCCCGCCGACCCGTACCCGACCCCCGTCTTGGTTTTCAGCTGAGCCACGACGCTAATCGCCTTCAAAACTGTGACGGGGCGGGATCCTGTGAGGAGAAAGCCCGTTGCCCACGAGCAGGCCATAGTACACTTCAGAGGGCCAGGCCTATCCCCCTGATCAGGCAACCGCGGACCCAGGGCGAACCACATCAGACATCAGCAAGGCGCGGAGGACCAGCTCATGCTCGACACTCGTCTGGAGACCCTGTGTTACATCATTGCAAAGGCCCGGGAGTTTCAGGCTAAGGAAGAGGTGGTCATACCGGAGACGCCCACCAGTCCCAGCGATGATTGGGCGCTGCAGGTGCTTGCAGACCACTTGGAGGACATGACCCTTCAGGAGATCCGCAGCACGGTTGAGGATCTGGATCCAAACCAGCGGGCGGAGCTGGTGGCGCTGATGTGGCTCGGGCGGGGAGACTACGATATCGAAGAGTGGGACACGGCGGTAGAGGATGCCGTGGAGGAGTACGCGGAACGCACGGTCGAATACCTCCTGGCACATCCTATGGTCGCGGATGACGTCGAGGAGGGGCTCATCGCTCACGGTTACTCGTGCGAAGAGTAGTCCCGACCGTTGTGCTTACGCTAACGGCCATGGCGTCAGCGCCACCCCGGAGAACCAACATGGGACAAAGTCAGTCGCTGCCGCCATGACCGTTTCCCTCACCCCGGCCCTCTCCCAGTGGGCGAGGGTTACAGGGAGCGCGCTACGCGCGACTTCCATCGTAACAAACGCGGGCATTACACCCCGTGTCTCGGGCAGCGTCCGCATCCTTGCGGTCTGCTGCCCCGGAGATGGGACGCCTCAACCCGCGCTTGCCAGACGCAGCGGCTCGGCCCGCCCGGGCTTGTAGAACAGGTGCCGCCCGATCCGGGCTGTGCGTTCGAACGTCCTGGACCAGCGGGGATGAACGGACGTGGTGTGGTAAAACAACGCTCCGCCGGTCGGGTCAGGGGCCTTGCCGGTCAGGGCGCGCAGGCTAACCCGGAGGGCCTCCTGCCAGGCCTCTTTGTTCCTCGGGGCATCCGTCCTGCCGTCGCACCACCAGGAGAACTGGCAGTGATTCCGCTCCTGACCACCCTGTTCGACTACACCGCAGACGGAATCCGGAAAGGCCCCGGAAGCGACCCGATTGAGGGTCACGGCCGCGACGGCCACCTGACCGACCACCGGTTCCGAGCGCGCCTCGTGATAGACATTGAGCGCGAGGCACCGCAGTGCCTTGTCAAACTTACGGGAGTGCCTGGACCGGCTCGCCTTTACGTGTGAGTCCTGGGCCAGGGTGGCGGAAGCGGACTCGGGCTTTGGTGGTTCCGTAGGAGGGGTTAGCCGCACGACCGGATCGGGCACCCGGCTCTCGGCGAGGTCACCAGCGGACGAACGATGGATTGTCGACTTGACCGACAGCTGGTTTTGGCCCGGGAGCGTCGCCGGCCGCATCGCTGCGACCGCAAACGCCACCGGCGCCATCAGGATGGTACGCTTCAGCATGGGTGTGGATAAAGATCGCTTGTTGTTAATCAAAATTCGCTAATATACGCACTTTTCTGTCCCCTGTCAATCCACCAAAGCTTGCGCCAAGGTCGCAACTGACTGAATAAGAATGACAAACGCGAAAGGTAGGGCACCGACGGGCCCCTGCGGGAGGAGAAAGGCCAGCGCGCACACGCCTTCAGGATGGCGCCGATGCCAGCCTCAGCGGGTGTGCGGCTAGGCCTGGTCCGCGTACATGGGCCGGCCGTCCGCCAGGTTTAGCCACCCCTTCGCAATCCGGTAAATCGCCCACACCGTCACCCCAACCAGGACGAAATACCCCACCCCGTAAACGGCGTGGGCCACCTTGAGGTCTGATACGTGATTGGCCCCGGTTTCGCTCGAGGATTCGTGGTTCGCCACGCCAGCGCCCCCTTCACCAGGGTCTGTACTCCATGTCCGGGATATGGGTACGGTCGAGCACCTGCGGAAGCCGAACAACAAGATCTTCAAGCTCTGCCAGGCTCATGTAACGACCGTAGGACGCGCGCGCCGCGTCGATCGGGAGCTCCACCCAATAGCGGTCCTCGCCCGGCTCGCGCAGGATCTGCAGCGTATTTTCCTCGGCATCCAGGATGCCCAGGTAATCGTCCTCCGACTGCAGCCGCCGTAACAGCTGATCTCTGATCGCCCGCGCACTCATCTCAACGGCGCTTACCGACGAGATCGACTCGCCAGACCGGGAGAAGAAATAGAAGACTCGAAAATGCATGGGTATCGGGCTCAGCGACCCGGGTCAGGGCGTGCTCTGCCCTGCATCGGGCTCCCGCACTGCGACCAAGGAGACCACCGCCGGCTGCGTCGCACCATGATGCTATCATCCGCAAGCACCGATGCGCGCTCGGTAACCGAGACCTGCACACCGATTCGTCCTCGAGACCTGCATCTATGTCCTTTCCGAGACTCAAGCTCCACTGGCAGAGTCTCGGGGGCCTTTTCCTTGCCGTAGGCGCGGGCTCGCTCACAGGGACGGATACCGGCCTGTTTGGAGTCACTTTCTACTCCATCTTCGACTTTGTGGGCAAATTGTTCATCAATGCCCTCAAGATGCTGATAGTCCCCCTGATCGTCTCGTCCATCATCGTGGGCATCGCCGGGGTGGGCGGGTCCGGCAATCTGGGCCGCCTCGGCGGAAAGACCCTCCTCTACTATATGACCACCAGCCTGCTTGCAATCCTTGTGGGCCTGACGGTGGTCAACGCCCTCGCCCCCGGCATCGTCGGCGGAGAGCCCGCAAAGGATCTCATCGGCTTCAGCGCGGATACCGCCTCCGTGCAGAGCGCAGTCGCCGGCAAGGGGAGCGGCGACCTGGTCCAGGTCTTCCTGCGCATGATTCCGACCAACGTAGTGCGGGCGGCCAGCACCGGGCAGATGCTGGGCCTGATCTTCTTCAGCCTGCTCTACGGCTTCTTTATCACCCGCATCCCCGAGGCCTACGCGGAGACCCAATACAACTTCTGGCAGGGGGTGTTCGAGATCATGATGCGAATCACGGATCTCGTGATGCGGTTTGCACCCCTGGGGGTCTTCGCACTGGTTGCCAAGGTCGTTGCGGGGACCGGCTTCGCCGCCTTCGAGCCCCTGGCGGTCTTCTTCCTGAGCGTCGTCCTTGCGCTCGCGATCCACTTCTTCGTGACCCTTCCCCTGCTCCTATACCTGGTGGGAAGGGTCAGCCCCTTGCGCCATTATCGCGCCATGGGCGCCGCGCTCCTCACGGCCTTTTCCACCACCTCGTCATCCGCCACCCTGCCGGTGACCATGGAATGCGTCGAGAAGAACGCCGGTGTGTCTAACAGCACCACCAGCTTCGTGCTGCCCCTGGGCGCGACTGTGAATATGGACGGCACGGCACTTTACGAATGCGTGGCGGCCATGTTCATCGCCCAGGCGTACGGGATTGAGCTCGGCTTCGCCGCCCAGTTCACTGTGGTGCTGGTGGCGCTGCTTACCTCGATCGGGGTCGCCGGAATCCCTGCCGCCAGCCTGGTGGCCATCGCCATCATCCTGGCCGCCATCGGCCTCCCCGCCGAGGGCATCGGCCTGATCCTGGCGGTGGACCGGATCCTCGACATGATGCGCACTGCGGTGAACGTGTTCAGCGACTCCTGCGGCGCCGTAATCATCGGGAGGCTTCAGGGGGAGCAGGGGATACTGGAGGACCTTCCCGCGTTGAAGGCCCCCGGTGCCGCAGGCCACAAGGCCGTGAAGGGTCGCCTTGTGTGATTTTCCGCTATTCCGGTCGGTGGCCGGACAGAGCGCCAGGTGGGCTATCCGCGCCTTTTTCGGGTTCCTCCTTCCCGTGCCGCCTTCACTGGGCGCCCGCCCCGTTCCTCACGGGTCGCGAAAGGACAGGGAGCCA
>JARRNE010000272.1:0-4543 GCA_037385305.1 Chromatiaceae bacterium
TGGTGCGGGTGGACATGTCGGAGTTCATGGAGAAGCACTCCGTGGCTCGGCTGATCGGCGCTCCCCCCGGCTACGTGGGCTACGAGGAGGGCGGACACCTGACCGAGGCGATCCGGCGCCGCCCCTACAGCGTGATCCTGCTCGACGAGGTGGAGAAGGCCCACCCGGACGTCTTCAACGTGCTGCTGCAGGTGCTCGACGACGGGCGCCTGACCGACGGCCAGGGGCGGACGGTGGACTTCCGCAACACGGTCATCGTCATGACCTCGAATCTGGGCTCTGACGTGATCCAGCAGATGGCGGGCGAGGAGCGCTACGAGGAGATGAGGTCCGCGGTGATGGAGGTCGTGCGGGTGGCCTTCCGCCCGGAGTTCATCAACCGCCTGGACGAGATCGTCGTCTTCCATGCGCTGCGCCGGGAGCAGATCCGGGCCATCGCCCGCATCCAGATCCGATATCTGCAGGACCGGCTGGCGGACCGGGATATGCGGCTCGAAGTCAGCGAGGCCGCCCTCGACCACTTGGGCGAGGCGGGCTTCGATCCGGTCTACGGTGCGCGTCCGCTCAAGCGCGCCATCCGGGCCCAGCTGGAGAACCCGCTGGCCCAGGAGATCCTGGCGGGCAAGTTCGCCCCGGGGGACATCATCGACGTGGAGGTGAAGGACGGTCACCTCGAGTTCGAGCGCATCCTGCGCGGCGAGCTGGTCGACTGACAGTCGCCGTCCTTCCCCTGGTGCCCAAGCTCCTGCTTGGGCACCTCTTTCTCCCCGAAGCTCTGCTTCGTCTCCGCGCTGCGCCCACGGGGAACGCCGCGCGATTTCGCCAGCACTGCACAGCAGTAGCCCGCATGTGCCGAAGAGCTGACTCGTCGCACCTGGCTGGCCTGGGGAAGCCGAGCTTCGGAGGAGGACGTACCGAAGCGGAGCTTCGGCACGAGGGCGAAGGCGAGCTGGTCGCTTGACCATCAATCCCCATCCCGGCGGGCGCCGATGCCGCGCTCCCGCGCGAAGTCCAGCATCCGCCGGATCGGGAGGAGGGCGCGCTCCCGGACATCCGGGGCGATCCGGATCTCCTGATCGCCCCTGATCAGGACCTGCTCCAGGTTCTGCAAGGCGTTCATGGCCATCCAGGGGCAGTGGGCGCAGCTCTCGCAGGTGGCCCCTGCACCGGCGGTGGGGGCGGGGATCAGGGTCTTGCCGGGGGCGAGCTGGTGCATCTTCCAGAAGATGCCTTCGTCCGTGGCGACGATGAACTCCTTGTTCGGCATCTCGGCAACCGCCTTGATCAGCCGGGTGGTGGAGCCGACCACGTCCGCCTGGTCGACCACCTCGTCCGGCGACTCCGGATGGACCAGGATGGCCGCATCCGGGTGCAGCCGCCTCAGCCGTTCGAGGGCGAAGCCCTTGAACGCTTCGTGCACAACGCAGGCTCCGTCCCACAGGAGCATGTCCGCGCCGGTCATGCGCTCCACGTAGTGCCCGAGGTGCTTGTCCGGCGCCCATAGGATCTTCTCCCCCCGCGCATGGAGGTGCTCGACCACGGGCAGGGCGATGCTCGAGGTGACGACCCAGTCCGAGCGGGCCTTTACCTCCGCGCTGGTGTTCGCGTAGACGACGACCGTCCGGTCCGGGTGCTGGTCGCAGAAGGCGGAGAGCTCTGCGGCCGGGCATCCTTCGTCCAGCGAGCAGGTCGCCCCGAGATCCGGCATCAGCACCCGCTTCTCCGGATTGATGATCTTTGCTGTCTCCCCCATGAAGCGCACGCCGCAGACCACGAGGGTCGTGGCCTTGCTCTGGCGTCCGAAGCGCGCCATCTCGAGGGAATCGGCAACGAACCCGCCGGTCTCCTCGGCCAGCGCTTGAAGGTCCCCGTCGGTATAGTAGTGGGCGACCAGCACGGCGTCCTGCTCCGCGAGCAGCCGCTTGATGCGGGTCTTGATCTCTGCCTTTTCGTCTGCCGGGAGCTCAGGCCAGCGGGGGTGCTCCGGGACCTGGATCGGCCGGCCGGCGGTGGATTCACGGCTCATGGTTGGCATCTGGGTCTTCCTTCATCAAGTCGGATGACTTGATGGACTTCAATCTGTCATGTACGAAGCATGGTGTCCCGGATGCGGCAGGTCAATGCGCTCCAGCGACCGATTGGCGGACGCTTTGGCTCCCTGCCTGTTATACGTTCTCATATGGGCTTTCGGTTTTCCGGGGCTCGGGTGCGCCCCGGCGCGGCGACCTTGAGGCAGGCGGCGTGGCCATCTAGGCTATTGCCGACCAGAATGTTTCCGAAGGGGTGGATGTCTATGAGCGAAGCGCAGACCAAGTCCGAGGAAGAGCACGACGAACGCCTCGCACACGATTTGACGGTCGCTGCGGCGGCCCTGCAGCGGGCCATCCACGCGGCGGTGCTGGCGGGTCTGAAGGTGACCCTGAAGGTCGAGGCCATGCATCACGTCGGCCATCACTATCCGGAGCCCTTGGTGGAGGTCGAGGTGGAGCGTGTGATCAAGCTTGCCTGATCAGAAGGGAACCTCTGGTCCGAGCCAGAGCCCCTCCTCGCGGGGAGACGCACAGCCGATGGCCTCGGCTGCACCGCACAAGCCGTCGCAGGCGGTGCGGCCCGGGCGGCCCCGCACCAGATTGTGGAGGCGCTTGCAGACCCCATAGAACCTGAAGAACATCAGCACCCGCGCACGCTGGGCCTTGGTCAGCGGCTGGCTCGCGCAGATCACCTTGTAGTCGTAGAGGCCGCGGTCTTCGAAGCGAATCGCGGCAACCGCCGGTACTGACACCCTGGTGCCGCGGGCAAGACGGGGCCCAAGCACCACGGCGTCGAGCAGGTCCCCTTCCAGCCCCAGGTACCTGGGGACCGAGCCGTAGTTGAAGGGGCAGGGGAACGGGGACACGAAATCCAGGCGCCCGGTCGATCCGCGCTTCAGGAAGCTCCCGCGGGGGACCTCGATCACGACGTCGAGGGTCGGAAGCTCTTCGTTCCGCGCCGGCGGCGACCTTGAGGTCATCAGGGACCGAGTCACTGTGTCGCCGCCTCTGGTGGGGGCGTGGCCGACGGACCGACCTGCAACACCTTGGCCCCCCGGACCGGCCCTCGCTTAAGCTCGAGGATGGCGCGGTTTGCCTCCTCCAGGGGATAGGTCTCCACCGCGGGCCGCAGCGGGATCTCCGCGGCAATGGGCAGAAGCTCGGCGATGTCCTCATGGGTCACGTTCGCCACGGACTTGATCTCCTTCTCCATCCACAGGTGGTCGTGGTAGCTCAGCCGGAGCAGGTATTCCTTGTCCCGGTCCTCCTTGCGGATGGCGTTGATGACCAGCCGCCCACCGGGCCTCAGATTGACGAGGGCCTCCACCACCGGTTTCCACGCGGGTGTGGTGTCGATGATAGCCTGCAGGCCCACCGGCGCCCGGTCTGCGGTATCTCCCGCCCAGACGGCTCCGAGCTCGCGGGAGAATGCCCGCGCCTCGGGATCCCGCGCGAAGACGTAGACATCGGTTTGCGGGTAGAGGTGACGTGCAAGCTGCAGGACCAGGTGCGCCGAGCCCCCAAAGCCGGTGAGGCCCAGCGGCTGTCCATTCTCAATGCCCGCGAGGCGCAACGACCGGAAGCCGACACCCCCGGCGCAGAGAAGGGGGGCCGCGGCCGCATCGGCAAAGACCTCCGGGATCGGGTACGCATAGGTCTCGGGGACGGTCAGGTACTCCGCGTAGCCGCCGTGGAGGTCGCGGCCGGTGGCGCGAAACTCCGGGCTGATGTTCTCGTCCGTTCTTCCGGAGGAGGAGTGAATCCAGCCGACACCGACTCGGTCTCCCGGCTTGAATCGCATACTGCCGGGACCGAGCTCGTCCACGTGGCCGACAACCTCGTGTCCCGGTATCACCGGTAGGCGGGGGGGCGCCGTGCGTCCCTCGATCTCGTCGAGCTCCGTATGACAAACCCCGCAGACCGAGACCCTCACGCGGATCTCGCCGGGACGGGGCTGCGGAATCGGTAGCTCGACCAGGTCCAGCGGCATCTCGTCGTCGTCCAGGGAAACGATCCTGCTGATCACCATCGCCTTCACGGCTGTCTTTCCTCCTGCGGCGGCCGCGGTGGCCATCTATCGCCATGGGGCGCTCAAAGGCGCATTCGCCTACGTAACCCTCTAGACGAAACCATAGCGCAATTCGCCCGCCCCCGGCCCGGCGTTCCGAGGAGTCCGGTAGCACTCTGACAAATCAGTTTCCGAGAATATAAGAAAAAAAGAGTTTGACCTCGGCGCGGGAAGGGGTTGACATATTAGTAGTTGCTCATATACTGATTATCATCTTGGTGAAGCAACCTCTGATTTGGAGCTAGACATGTTGGCCATTCTTGCTGCTGTTGCACTCGTCGTTGGTGGAGTTTCCGCTGCGACCGTCGTCACGTCTGATCATGCCGTGGCGCAGGACTCGAGGCACCCGGTGGTTCAGGTGCACTCGGTGCAGCCGACCGATACCAGGTCGGCTCACAGCAACTTCTAACCGCGCGTTCCCGCGCATCGAGGCCCCGGCGGTCAG
>JARRNE010000273.1:0-4542 GCA_037385305.1 Chromatiaceae bacterium
GGCTTTTGCTGGATCTTCTTCGCGGGCAGCCGAACAATGCCCGCCTGTTCCATTTCGGCTAATGCCCCTAAACACGCTTGAATGCGATGCGTCCCTTTCGGTGTCTTCCATCGCAGGTTCTCGCAAACCGTGTGACCGAGCTCGCGCAGACTCAATGCCGGAAACCGCTCAATGGTCGTTTGGATATCGCAGAGCTGTTTGCGGGTGAAGCGCTTTCCGCCAAAGGTGGTTGACTCCAGGGCTTCGATGTCTTGGCGCATTGCTTCTCTCGGAGAGGAGAATTCCCTCCTGTATACTGCCCCATATCGCCGAGAGAGTCAAGGGCCGAAACGGAAACAATGAATTGGAAATAAAGACCGATTATCAATCGGTTACGCGCCGTGGAGAAAAATGCCATTTATCGAGAATATCCGAATGCCATTGCCCGGAGGGCGAGGGCGAGGGGGATTCGGAACGCGCTGCGCGCGACTCTCGGTACGCACGCACTGTGCTCACCTATGGCAGGGGCAGGCTCGTTCGATCCACTACCCGCCGCAGCACGAAGCTGGAATGCACGCCGGAGACGCCATCCAGCCGGGTGATCTTGTTCAGTAGCAGGTCCTGGTAGCCGTCCATGTCCCGAACGACGACCTTGAGCTGGTAGTCCGCGTCCCGGCCGGTGATAAGCAGGCACTCCAGTACCTCTGGAATGGCGGCGATGGCTGTGTCGAAGCGCGCGAAGCGCTCGGGGGTGTGGCGGTCCATCGAGATGCTGATGAGAGCCACCAGGTTGAATCCGAGCTTCTGGGCGTCCAGCAGCGCCCGGTAGCCGGTAATAATGCCGGCCTCTTCCAGTGCGCGTACCCGCCGCAGACATGGAGAGGGGGAGAGGCCGATGCGGTCCGCCAACTCCTGGTTGCTGATGCGCCCTTCCTCCTGAAGCACCTCTAGGATACGGCGGTCATAGCGGTCCAGCTTCATCGCCGGATCTCCTGCGAAACGACATATCTCCGTAGGCTGGAAGAATAGCAGAATATTGCTGAGACGTCCCCGTCGCTGGGAACTTTCGCAATCCTGTGTCCACCCGTTTGCCGTAAGCTGTCAATGTCCCACACCCGGGGCGACCACGGCCGGCCCATCAGGCGCGGCCGATGCGACCTATCCCACAAGGAGCCGGTCGGGCCAATGGCCCTAACCCAAGGGGCGGCCGACAGGAACAGACGACAGACACCCGAACGATCAGGGAGAAGCCATGAGCACATTCGACCACCGTAAGTACCGCCGGGCTCCCGCAGTCCCCGTCCAGGACCGGCAGTGGCCCGATAAAGCGATCGAGCAGGCCCCGCGTTGGGCCAGCGTGGATCTGCGAGACGGTAACCAGGCGCTGCTCGAGCCTATGAGCGTGGAGCGTAAGCGGATGCTCTGGGATCTGCTGGTCAAGGTCGGCTTCAAGGAGATCGAGGTCGGGTTTCCCGCGGCCAGCCGCCCGGATTATGACTTCGTCCGCTGGCTGATCGAGGAAGGTCAGATCCCCGGGGACGTCACCGTTCAGGCCCTGGTGCAGGCACGGGAGGATCTGGTCGCACGAACCTTCGAGGCCCTGCGCGGTGCCCGGCGCGCGATCGTACACATTTACAACTCCACCTCCCCCGCGCAGCGCAAGCATGTCTTCGGCGCAGACCGCGAGGGAGTGAAGGCGATCGCCCGAAGGGGTGCGGAGCTGGTCCTCCGGGAGGCGGCGAAGTACCCGCACACCGATTGGGTGTTCCAGTACTCGCCCGAGAGCTTTACCAGCACCGAGATGGACTATGCGATCGAGGTCTGCGACGCCGTTGTAGACGTCTGGCAACCGTCACCAGACCGCCGCTGCATCATCAATCTCCCGGCGACGGTGGAGGTGGCGAGTCCGAACCTGTTCGCCGACCAGGTTGAATATTTTTCCACCCACGTCAGCCGAAGGGAAGGGATCGTGTTGTCGGTGCACCCGCATAACGACCGGGGCTGCGCAGTGGCCGCGGGGGAGCTCGCCGTCCTGGCCGGTGCCCAGCGGGTGGAAGGTACGCTTCTGGGGAACGGCGAGCGCACCGGAAACATGGACATTCTGACCATGGCGATGAACCTGTACAGCCAGGGGGTGGATCCGGGACTCGACCTGTCCAACTCCGACGAGATCGTGCAGGGGGTCACCGAGTGCACCGGTATCGCCTTGCATCCGCGCCATCCCTGGGTCGGTGAGCTCGTCTACACGGCCTTTTCCGGTAGCCACCAGGACGCGATCCGAAAGTGCCTCGCCAAACAGCGGCCGGACGAGCCATGGCAGGTGGCGTATCTACCGATCGATCCCCGGGACGTGGGACGTGACTACCAGGCGGTTGTGCGCGTCAACAGCCAGTCCGGCAAAGGGGGGGTAGCTTTCGTGCTGGAGCGAGACTACGGACTTCGGCTCCCTCGGTGGCTGCAGATCGAGCTTGCCCAGTTGGTGCAGCAGGAGAGCGAAAGGCGCAGCGGCGAGGTGCAGTCCGGGACCATTCACGCCCTCTTTGTGGATCAGTTCGTGGCGGACCAGTGGCCGGTTCGGCTCCTAGGGTACCGCCTGACGCGCAACGGGCATGACGTGATCGATGCTCGCGTCGGCGGCAGTGCCGGGGAGCAGGTGTTGCGGGGCGAAGGGGAGGGCGCCATTGCCGCATTCGTGGATGCCTGGGTGCGCCATACCGGGCAACGGGTAAGTGTGGTCGATTACAGCGAGCACGCAATGGAAGAGGGCACCGACGCCGAGGCCGCGGCTTACGTCCGGCTGAACATCGATGGGAAGCGCGTGGCCGGTGCCGCACTCGACCAGGACACCGTGAGCGCGTCCCTCAAGGCGGTGCTTTCGGCCGTCAATCGGGCGCATGCGCGGCAGGCGGAGGCGGCTTGACGGTCAGCGTGGATTCGGCGGTTGGAGCCGCCGAGGCGCCAAGCACGCCAACAGAAACTGAATGATTTTGTTACCTGGGCGTTCACCGGAAAGAGGACGGCAGCTTGCTCTGCAAACACCTCTAAAGAAGCTTGGCGCCCTTTGCGTCCTTGGCGGTTCAAGTGTTCTCTTCAGGGTCAAGGATGCGGAGCGGCCCGACAGGCGATCCAAGGACACAGCTTCCTGGATGGCCTGCCGGCTCGGCGGGATTGGCGATAGTCAGGCTCGCCGGAGGGGCCCGGCTCAGGGTCGGAGCGGAGGCGCACCCTTCGGGCTTCGCTCGTCGAAGCAGTAGAAATAGGGGGATGTGCCGCGGGTGCTCACGTAGGTGATGAGACAGGTCTTCTGGTTGGGCTGATCGACGACCTTCCGCACGAGGAGATCGCCCTCCCGCAGCTGGCTCGTTTGGACGATACCGCCCTCTCCAGGCTGGACCAGGCTGTTGTAACAGGTCAGCGAAGGCGAAGTCCCGCCCGTGGCCACGTAGGCAATGAGGCAGGTCTTGGTGCTGTCCGGGTCGGCCAGCCGTTGCACATCCAAATCCCCCTCATGCAGATGGCCCGCCCGCACGATCGCGTCATCCGAGGGCTTGACGGTCTTGTAACAGTCGATGGCCGGGGATGTGCCCGGCGTGCTTACGTACGCGACCAGGCAGGAGACGCTGTTGTCGAAGTCCTTGACCTTGCGAACCACAAGCTCCCCTTCCTTGAAGAATCCGACCTGATTGACCGACGACTTGAAGCCGGAGATGGCGTCATAGCAGGTCATCGCCGGGCTGGTGCCGACGGTCCGCACATAAAAGGTGAGGCAGATCTTGTTGCTTTCCAGGTCTGTGATCGTGCGGACGACCATGTCGCTCTCGCGCAGCTTCCCGGTCTGGACCAGGAGGGTTGATTCATACTCTGCTGCCGCCGCAAGCAGCGGAAGCGTAAAGGCCAGAGCGGCGATAGTGAGACGTTTCATGCGACGACCCCAATCAAGTTGGATAACCCATATTCACCGTTTACCTCCAGAACCTCCGCGAGGCGCCTCGGCTGCGGAGCAGTCTCTTCAAGCCATTTTCTCCGCCGGTCCAGGCGGCTCGTTCCGCGGAGCTGGTCGACGGTTTGAGTGGCCTGTCCGGCTGGGGCTCGTTCCAAGGTCGCCAGAGGAGCCTTGGCAAATGTCATAACGTGGCCTGGAAGCCCGCGGGTGTGGTTATAATACTAATATTTTTACGTCGGGGCTCAGGGATGAGGGCGCGGTTGCCGCGGTGCCCAGGGAGATCTGGTCTAAAGGGCAGCGCTGCGTGATCCAGTCGACGGCCACGAGATCTGTTGAGCGATACGCTGAGGAATAGCTGAAGTGAGAAGAGACACAATTGTATCCCTGACGGCTGCGGTAACGCTCGGGCTGGGCGCTTTGGCTGCGGTAGAGTCTGCACAAGCGGCCATGTTCGACTTCATGAACCCGGGTCAATGGTTCGGCGGCGACCGTCATGACAGGTATTACGACCACGACTACTACCGCTACGGCCGCTACGGGTACGGCCCGTACGGCTGGGGCCGTCCCTGGGGCGGTTACGGCCCCTACGGTTGGGGCGGCGGGCCGTGGGGTGGCTACGG
>JARRNE010000273.1:4588-6434 GCA_037385305.1 Chromatiaceae bacterium
ATGGGGGCTATGGCGGCTACGGGCCAGGCAGCACCATCGTGGTGACGCCCCAGAGCAGCGGGTCCAGCGAGAAGCAAGCGGCTCCGCCGCCGAAGCTGCCAGAGTAACCGGTTAGGGTGTTCTGCTGCCGGGGCGGAAGCTATCGGCTCTGCCCCTGCACCCTGCAACCTCGATCGGCGCACGGCATCGGCGGCCGTCGGCTGCCGCCGTCAGGGGAGGGTGTTCGGATAGCTTGTGCCATATCAGTAGATCGTTATATAACGATTCCGTTGATTTGGGTCAAGACAGCGAACGAGCTTGGGGGGTATGCTTTTGGGTGTGACCCCCGTTTTTCGGCGGGGGTTCGTGCTTCACTTGCGGTCTGAGGAGGCTAGTCCTGACCAGAAACAGACGTCTGATATTGGCTGCTGCCGTGGCTGCCGCGGCGGCCTTGACTTCAGTTTCCGCGCAAGCCTTCTGGGGTCCGTTCAACTTCATGCGTGGCTGGGGCGGTGGTGGCCCCTGGGGCTGGGGCGGTGGTCCTTGGGGCTGGGGCGGTTACCCCTATTACGGCGGCTGGGGTTATCCGTACTATGGCGGATGGGGCTACCCGTATGGCGGATGGGGCTATCCCTACGGCGGATGGGGCTACCCGTACGGCGGATGGGGCTATCCCTACGCCCTCGGGGTTCCCTACCTGACATACCCGACCGTCACGGCCCCCGCGTCCAAGTCCGAGAAGTAATCCCGAAGCACTGGTCCTGCGCCCTCGGGCGCAGGACTTGTTGTTCATTGCCTGCCCATCCCGCCTCCGCCCGCCTATTGCGTGCATAGCCCTCTCCTGCGGGCTTTTCGTCTGGCCGAGTCCTTCGCCCTCCCTTGCGGTCCTGCTATGCTGCAGTGTGGCTACCGCAATAGGCGCGCGCAGCGCGCCCCGAATCCCCCTCGCCCCCGTTGGAGAGGGGCGGGGCGCGGGAAACGGTCATGGCGTGAGCGACTTGACCTTTCCGGGGTAACGCCGGCGCCATGGTCGTTGGTCGAGCCAGGTGACCCGCACCTGTCCAACGGATACTGGAAGTGTCCGGGACCGAGAGGAGGATGATGGGATGCAGGTAATCGTAGGCGACATTGGCGGGACGAAGACGAGCCTGGCCCTAGCGGAAGTGGACGACGCCGGGGCGCGGTTATCGGATGAGCGACGGTATCCAAGCGGCGAATTCGACTCCCTCGGCGCGATCGTCGGTGCCTATCTCGAAGAGATCGGTCCTGCATGCGAGCGTGCGGCGCTTGCCGTCGCCGGTCCGGTTCAGCAGGACCGCAGCAAGACCACGAACCTGCCCTGGGAGCTGGACGGCCGACGGCTGGAACAGGCTCTTGGCCTCACCACCGTGCGTTTGCTCAACGACCTGGAGGCTGTGGCCTGGGGTATACCGGCGCTGGGGCCGGACGACCTCGAAGAGCTGCATCCGGGTGACGGGACGGTCGGGAACGCCTGCGTGGTGGCGGCCGGGACGGGACTCGGCGAGGCCGGTATGTTTTGGGACGGGGCGGGGCACCGCCCGTTTGCGACGGAAGGGGGCCATGCGGACTTCGCGCCCAGCGACGAGCTTGAGTGCGCGCTTCTGACCTACCTTCAGGAGCGGTACGACAGGGTCAGCTGGGAGCGGGTCGTCTCAGGCATGGGGATCGTGAGCATCTATGAGTTTCTTCTAGAGTGGCGAGGGGCCGAGCCGGCAGACCTCTGGGGCGACGAGGATGATCCCGCGGCGGTCATTGCCGAGGCCGCGTCGAGCGGGGGTTGCGCTTTGTGCAGGGAGGCGATGGCCCTCTTTCTCCGGCTCTACGGGCGCGAGGCGGGCAATATGGC
>JARRNE010000274.1:0-4524 GCA_037385305.1 Chromatiaceae bacterium
CGGACCGCGGCGGCGGTCCCCGTCTTTTAGCTTCAGTCCCGTCGCGCCTATGACCGACCTCCATGACCTCGAGCTGCTCCTGCGCTCCGACACACCGATCGTGCTGATCGAGACCCTGGAGGAGCCCCGCGTCGTCGAGCTCGCGGGCCCCTTGGCCCTGCGGATGACCGAGCCCGCATTCTGCTGGACCGTGACCGACGGGCTGCGCCGCATCGACCTGGACGCCGGGATCCAGCGCCAGCTCGCCGAGCCGGCCGGGGTCTTGCGCCACATCAAGCTCACACCTCAGCGAGGGATCTACCTCCTGCTCGACTTCCATCCCTTCCTGGGGGACCCGATGCACGTGCGGCTGGTGAAAGAGATCGCACAGGGCTACGCCGGGCTGCCGCGCACCCTCGCCTTTGTAAGCTACGCGCTGGAGATCCCGCCGGAGGTGCGCCACCTGAGCGCGCGCTTCACCCTGCGGCTGCCGGACCGCAACCGGGTGCTGGCACTGATCCGCGAGGAGGCCCAGGCCTGGCAGCACGCGCGGTCGGACCGGACGTTCCGGGCCAACCGGGAGGCCATCGACCAGCTCGCGCGGAACCTCCTGGGGGTCACCGAATCCGAAGCCCGCCGCCTCATCCGCAGCGCCATACGCAAAGATGGGGCCATCACCCACGCCGACGTCATGGAGATCACCCGGGCGAAGTACGAGCTGCTGAGCCCGGGCGGGGTCATCCGCTTCGAATACGACACCGCCAGCTTCGCCGATGTGGCTGGACTTCGGAATCTCAAACGCTGGATCGACCGGCGCCGCCCCGCATTCCTCGGCGGTGCCGACGGGCGGGACCGGCCGCGGGGGATTCTGCTCCTCGGCGTTCAGGGCGGGGGGAAGAGCCTGGCGGCCCGAGCCGTTGCGGGGCGGTTCGGGGTACCCCTTCTGCGGGTTGATTTCGGTGCCCTGTACGACAAGTATATCGGGGAGACCGAGAAGAACCTGCGCCGCGCCCTGCAGACCGCCGGCCTGATGGCGCCCTGCGTCCTGTGGATGGACGAGATCGAGAAAGGGCTTGCCGGCGGCGGCGGGGACGACGGGCTCAGCCAGCGGGTCATGGGCACCCTCCTGACGTGGATGGCCGAGCGCACGAGCGCGACCTTTATCGTCGCGACCGCGAATGACATCACGCGCCTGCCGCCTGAGCTGATCCGCAAGGGCAGGCTCGACGAGATCTTCTTTGTCGACCTGCCCGGGTTGGAGGTGCGTAAGCAAATCTTCGAGATCCACCTGCGCAACCGCCGGCAAGCGCCGAAGCACTTCGATCTGGACCGGCTTGCCGCCACAAGCGAGGGGTTCTCGGGTGCGGGTATCGAGCAGGCGATCGTCTCCGCCCTCTATGCAGGTCAAGCCAAAGAGGCGCCCCTGACAACCGACGCCCTGATTGCCGAGCTGGAGCGGACTCAGCCCCTGTCCGTGGTGATGGACGCCCAGATCGAGGCCCTGCGGGACTGGGCGCGGGACCGGACGGTCTCCGCCGACTAGAGGAATCCAATCATGGTCCGCTGGTCTCTTAAGCTAGATTCGGCAACTGCAACCGCCAAGGCGCCAATAACGCCTACCGAACAACAAACCGAATGCTGCACCCGACTTTGACAAACGCCATGTCCGCTCAACGGCTTGCCCTCTCGCTCGTCTTCGCGGCCGCTCTCGTCGCTGGGCTGGTGGCACCACCCGTTCGGGCCGAAGGGCAGCTTCTTCAGGTTGGTCCCGGCCGGACCCTCACCCGGCCAAGCCAGGCGGCAGCCGTTGCGCAGGACGGCGCAACGGTGGAGATCGACGCCGCGGATTACGCCGGGGACGTGGCGGTGTGGCGCCAGAATCGGCTCACCTTGCGGGGCATCGGCGGACGGGCAAGGCTCCGAGCAGAGGGAAGGGCCGCCGAAGGAAAGGCGATCTGGGTCATCACCGGGACTGACGTGACGGTGGAGAACGTGGAGCTCTCCGGGACCCGTGTACGCGGCCACAACGGGGCGGGGATTCGTGCCGAAGGGACGGGGCTGACCGTCCGCAACTGCCGACTGCACCACAACGAGATGGGCATTCTGACCAACAACAATCCCGCGAGCCGGGTCCTCATCGAGGATTCAGAGCTCGACCACAACCGGACGGACACAGCGCACAACGGCAGGCTCGGGCACAATATCTACATCGGCCGCATCGCCGGCTTTGTGCTGCGTCGCAGCTACGTGCACGACGCCCACATCGGACACCTGGTGAAGAGCCGGGCGAAGGATAACCGGCTGTACGACAACCGATTGCTCGACCCGCAGGGTGATTCAAGCTTCCTCATCGACCTCTCCGAGGGCGGTCGTGCCGTGATCAGGGACAACGAGCTCCACCAAGGCGCCCGCTCGCAGAACCGCACCGCCATCGCGTTCGCTGCGGAGGCGAATCGGGAGGCGGCCGGGCAATCCCTGCAGGTCATCGATAATGATTTCACCAGCGATGGCCCGTCCGGCACCTTCGTGCGCAACTTCAGCGTCGCTCCGGCGCAGCTGACGGGCAATCGGCTGCAGGGCAACGTCAGGCCATTGGTGGGAAAGGGCGACGTTCGCTAAGCTACCCGAGCGGCTAACGCCGGCCGACAGGGCCGCCGGAACGCTGCCGAACGGAGCCGGCTCGATAAATCACCGCTGAGACACCAGATAGACTTAGCGACTCAACCTCTTGGTCAGCGGCCGATGGAATACAAGGACTATTACAAGATCCTGGGGGTGCCCCGCGACGCGAGCCCCGACGACGTCAAGCACGCCTACCGCCGCCTGGCCCGCAAGTACCATCCGGACGTCAGCAAGGAGCCGGACGCGGAGGCCCGGTTCAAAGAGGTCAATGAGGCCAACGAGGTCCTAAAGGACCCTGAAAAGCGCGCCGCGTATGATGCCCTCGGTGACCAATGGCGAGCGGGCCAGGATTTCCGGCCGCCGCCCGGGGGAGGGACCTGGCACCGGGAGTACCGGTTCAGCGCGGAGGACGCCGGTCAATTCAGCGACTTCTTCACCTCGCTCTTCGGGGGCGGCTTCGGGCGCGGAGGCGAGGATCTTTTCAAACAGCGCGGGCAGGATCAGACCGTGCGGGTAGAGATCAGCCTGGAAGACGCCTATCGAGGCGCCACCCGGCAGCTGCGCCTCGAAACGCCGGAGATCGATAAGCACGGGCGGATGCACACCCGCTCGCGCACCCTCAATGTCCGGATCCCGCAGGGCGTCACCCAGGGTCAACAAATCCGTCTTGCAGGCCAAGGGACTCCTGGCTCGCGGGGGGCGCCGGCAGGCGACCTGTACCTGGAGATCGCCTTTCTGCCTCACCATCTGTTTCGGGCCGAGGGAAAGGACATCTTCCTGAGGCTCCCCGTCGCCCCTTGGGAAGCTGCGCTCGGTGCCACAGTAACCGTTCCGACCCTCGGCGGCTCCGTGAGCTTGCGGATTCCGGCCGGCTCCCAGAGCGGACGTCACCTGCGCCTCAAGGGGCGCGGCCTGCCCGGCAACCCGCGGGGTGACGAGTATGTGCTGCTCGAGATCGCCGTGCCGCCCGCCCACACACCGGAGGAAAAGGAAGAGTTCCGCCGGATGGCGAAGGTCTTCTCCTTCGATCCACGGGCCAAGCTTGGAGGCTGAACCATGGCGGAGACCACGAAAGACCTGGAGGGCGTCGTGCTAGACGAAGCCCTGAGCATCACCCTCGCGGAGCTCTCGGCGGTGTGCCGGGCCAGCGATCAGACCGTTCGGCTCATGGTCCACGAGGGCCTGCTGCGTCCCCTCGGCGAGCGCCCGGACCAATGGCGCTTCAGCGGCGCCCAGATCCGCCGGGCGCGCCGCGCCGTCCGCCTGCAGCGGGATCTCGAGCTGAACCTTGCGGGTGCCGCCCTGGCGCTGGAGCTCCTCGACCAGATCGACGCCCTCCAGGCCCGCATTCGGAACCTCGAGTTCCAGCTCGGGTCGCACACTGAAGAATGACGCCCGCCGCGCCGCGGGCAGCCGCAGGATCATGACCAGCCCCCTCATTCTGGGCCAGCTCGGCGGCCTCCAGGACATGATGCGCGAGCTGGTCCGCCGCGAGTCCTCTGAGCAGGTCAACCGGCCGGCTCATCCCGACCTGGCATGTCTCAGCTGGTACCTGGGCCGCACGGTCTTTCGAGAAACCTACTGGTTGCGGGAGGTCGTCGCCGGGGATGCGGACCTGACCCGCCGCGTGCGCCATCTGTTCCAGGCCGGAGGTCTCGCCCGCGCGGCCCTCTGCGATCAGCTCCCTCCCCCGGACCATCTCCTGCGCTGGGCAGCAGAGATCCAGGACGAGAACCTGCGGCGTTTGGCCACACCGGGGGCACTCCCGTCCCACCCGCTGCTCACGGATGATCGCCTGCAGTGGTTCCTCCTGGAGGCCGCGGCCCGGGACTTCGAGACCATGCTCGCGGCACTGCATGTCCGGCGCCTGCAGCAAGGTGCAGATCACCGCGTGGCCGCCCCGCTTTACCCACACCCGCCTGC
>JARRNE010000275.1:0-4517 GCA_037385305.1 Chromatiaceae bacterium
AACTGCTGGCCCGGTACCGGGGTCGCGCCAAAGCCGATGAAGTAAACCGGATGGCCCGCATCCAGGGCATCGCCGATCTCGCTCTCCGCCTTGAATCCACCGATGCCCGGCCCCTGGCCGGCCCGCGGGTCCACCACCACGACCGGCCGTTTGCGCGGGTCGATCGTGACCCCTGGCGGCGGCACGATCCGCGAGAGCGCGTAGTTCATCGGCCGCGGCAGCGAACGGCCGCTCATCAGCACTTCGTGGTCGAAGCTCAGCACGGTCGCCATGGGACGCGATGTGATCTCGATCTGCTCGTTGCCACGTTGCCGCAGCAGGTCGAGAAAGAGCACGCTACGCTGCAGGGCATCGATCGCGTATTCCGCCCAGCCTGCCATAAGCCTGGCGGAAGGCACTGCGGAGGGGTTCTTCGGGAACAGGGGCAAGTCGACGCCGAGCCAGGTGAACGCCGATGCCGGATGTGTCGTTGACTCAATTGCCACCTTCCTCTCCTGGGGGTCGTGTCGAACAATGTCCTCGGTGCCGTCCGCCGGCAGGGACAGCGCCAAGGCCACCGAGATGCCTCCGCGCAACCCGCCCGACGTAACAACCAGTATTGCTCCCCTCGACAGTGTCTTCACCCGTTTGAGGCAATTGGGGGCAGCACTTAGCTGACCCCGATCAAGAACGCGAGCGTCTCTCTTCGTGGCGAGCCCACGATCCTGTGCTGTTTGCCGTAAAGCGCTTGATCTGCCGGTTGTAGTGCACCGCGAAGTTGGCCGCCTCGATGTAGGCCCAGGCCAGATATTTGTTACCGTTCTTGGTGTTGCCTCGCCCCTTCTTCTTGCCGTTGCTGACCCGTTGGCCGCCCACGCAGCCGGACTGCCTGGGCGGCTTCAGAGGAGGGCAGACCCGCCGAGAATGGGGCGAGGAAGAAGGAATAAATGTCATCCTAATGGCGTAGGGGGTGCAGTCGGCACCTGTTCTTTTTGGCCACCATAGCCGATGGCACCCATCTCGCCGTTCCGAGATGTGGCGGTCCGGGGCGTTGGTGGAGTCGGTATGTCCGGCCGCGGCATGGAGCTGTCCTGACGGCCCGAAGCCTGGCGACTTGGTTTGCGTCGTCTGCGCACCTTCGGCCCACGCAGGCCGCTGCGGTCAGCCCGGCCGGCAGCAACGGCCAAAACCAGCCGCCCAGCCGAGTCACGCCATGGGCAGGTAGACGCGCAAAGCGGACCGCCAGGACTCCCTACAGGCACAGCCACCAATACTGTCTGCGTCCACTCTGGTCGTGATCTTCCAGGAGAGAAAGCATGCCAGGATGACCACTTTCCTCTCCGGGGTAAGTGTGCGACGTCGCGTGTGGGCTAAGCCGGATGAGACACTCACGCAATCCTGGCAAAAGCGCGCGGACTGAAGGTTATCTCAGCTACCAGTGGCGCTCCGTCCGCTCATCACTGAACTGAGGTTGGAGCGATTGCCTCTGCGCTTTCGCGTGGCCACGGGGACTTCATCTTCCCACTCTTCCCGGATGCGGAAAGCCGCGTTGGTCAAAGCGCCAGTCATCAAAAGCGAAGCTGTATCCGCTGGGGACTGGTCCGGAGAAATGCCACTCGTTTCGATGGTTGAAACCGATGGTGTCTGACATCTGTGTCAAATCCAACCGCCAAGCTCCGTCCTGCCCCCGTTGTAGGAAATAGGGCGAGCATTGTCTTTGTCGAACCCCGTAGCGCACCACGGCATGATCGCCACCGATTTTCTCTCTTCGATTCGGGCACTTGCGGTATGTGCTTGCCACGTTTCGCATCTGGGCAGGGGTTACCACCCAGCGGGCCATCATCTCTCGCGTGGCAGGCGTGTAAATGTCAAGGTCGGAACGTGCATTACCCGCCTCCATGGCGCGGTGATAGGCATCCACGACCGCCAGCGGACCACCGGGGACCACGACATCCGCCTTAACCCCTGATCCCGGCCGCCGATATCCCGCACTGATTTGCGCGGGGCTGACCGCGCCCGCCCCGGTGCTCTTCTCGAATCTGGTGACTCTTGCGGGGTCGAACGCCTTGCCTTCGACCGCCTCCTTGGCGCGCCCAGCGATCAACTCGATGGTGGCAAGAATGCCGTCAGTTACGCGATCCGCCTGAAAGAACGGGACCATCTGTCGTTCTTCGATATATTTCACAAAGGCATCAACATAGACCCCTTCAAGGCTGCGCCCCACTTCTAACCGTACCTGGTCCGAAGCGGGGTCCACAACGAATAGCGCGCCGCGTCCAGTATGGCTGTGTGAGCCGACCTTCATCGCCTCGAACTTCCGCGCCGCGAAGAGATTTACGTCGCGGCCATCAGCGCTTGTGGCGATCCGCAGATCGATGTCGTAGGCGTCAAGAATGGCCTTGCAGTAGGTTGTCAGCTGCTCGGCTTGACCAGGATCTATGAGGCCAGCGTCGTCTTCCACAACGGAGCTGATGGAGGGGCGATAGACATAAACGCCCCCCGCCGCAACCACGAGGAAAGCGGCCGCCAGTACCAAGAGAAGAGGGACTGTTGAGAGTCCAGCGGCGCTCGGGACATGCACCGGCTATCCTCCTTTCACTGTTTCGGCGGTGCCGGATAACCGCGAACCCGCCGCGACGAGTGCATTGCGGTGCACCCTCACTCGAACTCCAACTTCACCGCCTTGTTTGCGCCGGTATCCGCCTGGAAATAAGCCTTGCGTGTAAAGCCTCCCGTGGAAGCGACCAGGCTTGCGGGCATGCGGCGCATTGAGGCGTTGAACTCTGCTGCCGCCTCGTTGAAACGCATGCGCGCCACGTTAATGCGGTTCTCGGAGCCTTCCAGTTCGGCCTCCAGCGTCAGCATCTGATCGGCAGAACGCAGTACCGGATAGTTCTCCGAGATTGCGAGGATGCGGCGCATGGCCGAACCGAGCTTCTGTTGTGCGGCATAGAGTCTTGCGAGCTGGGCCTCATCCTGAGGCGCGCGGACGATGCCCTTCATCTCTGCGGCGGAGGCCTCCTGGGCTTTGCTAATCTCCTCGACCGTGGCACGGAATGCGGCGGCGTCCTGCTCGCCGAAGGGTTCACGCCCAGTCATCGCCTTCGCGCGTTCACCCACCACCCCCGCGAGCGTTTCCTTCTCAAACCGCATGTATTTCTGGACCGTCTCCAGGATGTTGGGGATCAGGTCGGCGCGGCGCTGATAGTTGCTCTCCACCTGCGCCCAGGCCTTAAGCACCTCTTCTTCCCGGCTCACCAGGCTGTTGTAGATCCATGTGAACCAGATCAGGAGCGCCAGCAGCGGAATCCCTACAAACAACGCGACCGACACGCCGCCCGTCAGTGCTTTGCCCATGTCTCCGATCTCCTGCGGTTGGTTCAAGCTGGTACGCACATCTTGTATCTGCGGTGGCCCCGAATCCGTTCCGACGGCAGCATACAGGGCCAGCAGGAGCAGCCCCGTGACCAGTGTCCATAAAAGGTACTGTCCCGCAGGGCGGCGGGAGTCGCGCTCCTCTCGCGGTTTCTCGCTCAGGCTGTTGGCGAGGCGCTCCGCCTGCGCTTGAGTGAGGACGCCTTGCTCCTGCAGCCGCGCAATGCGCTCCTCATAGGCCATGTTTGATGTCCTCGATGCGCTTGACACCTTCTTCTGGCTCGAGATCACCTGCTTCCATTTGGCTCAGGATGCCTTTGATCTTTTCCTGATCCCGCTGACGCTCTTTCTGCAGCCGCTCAATCATGCTGTTCAGGCGCTTTCGCAGCGTGGGGTAGGTGATGTCGAAACGGGCAGCCAAGGTTTTCAGATTTCCACTGCAGAGAATCAGCTCCTCGGCCAATCGACAGTCATCTGCGCCAAGCCGCGCCAGCGGCGGCAGGTGTACTTCCCCCTCAACGTGCAGCCTGCCACATTCGCAAGTCATGCGGCTGACGGTCATCTTCTTGTCGGGGCACAGAGGGCAGGTGGTCAGCATGCTTTTCCGAAAAAACTCCGAAGGAAAGTTTAACAATGGATAAAAATATTTCCAACGGATTGAACCTTGATGCAGTTGTGTGCCGGTGCCAACTGCGAAGCGATGTCTGCAGACGGCTCACCGTGGATTCTTCATCGGTCAGTCGCCTGAGATCGGCTCGGCCGTCGGCGTGCGGGTCCGGAGGACGGAACCGGCAACGGTCAACGGGGTGCATTCCGACACCAAGTCAGTAGGAATGGTGAGACAGCCTTGCCCGGCACCAGCGCTTGCAACCGGAACATCGCAGTCACCCACCGGGGTGACTGCGGGAGGCCGCTATGCGTCCAGACCGGACACTCGTCCGCAAGGGCTGAGCGTCAGCAATGGGTCGTTATGTTGAGCTACACATAACGACCCCTATGTAGAGTTCGCGTTTATGTAGAGTTTCGGCGCCGACACCAGTACCCGTGGGTATCGGCGCGATCGTTCCTCTACATAAACTACAGGTCCTGCAGGAACTGCATTAGCGCGTCGGGTGGCTGATACCGATCCGGTTCCATCCCGGACTCCTGAAGGCGAGCCAGCG
>JARRNE010000276.1:0-4503 GCA_037385305.1 Chromatiaceae bacterium
ATGCGACCGCCCGCCTGCTGCTCGGCGAGACCTATCTGAGGCTGGGGGACGGAGCCTCGGCCGAGAAGGAGCTTCGCCGGGCGGGGGACCTTGGGGCGGCTCCCAAGACCTGGCAGCTGAACCTGGCGGAAGCACTCCTGCTGCAGGGCAAGTTTTCGGATGCACTGAACGCCCTGGATGCCGCCAAGGCGCCGGCGGACAAAGGGGACCAGGCCCGGGCGCTGGCCCTGCGGGGCCGCGCAGAGCTGGGACTGCGTCACCTTCCGGAGGCCGAAAAGGCCTTTGATGCGGCATTGAAGCTCGACGCGAACAATCGGGAGGCAGGCCGGGGCAAGATTCAGTTGGCCTTTGCCAAGGGGGATTTCGACGCTGCAGCCGGCGCCGCCGACAGCTTCCTGGCCCGCTTCCCCAAGGATGAGGCGGCGCTCCTGTTACGGGCAGAGCTTTATCGCCGCAAGGGCGACATGAAGCAGGCTGCGGGCCGGTTCGAGCAGGTCACAAAGCTCGACCCGAATAACATCCAGGCGCTTCTCGGCCACGCGGTGACCATGATCGGGCTGCGGAATCTCAAGGCCGCCAAGGCGGATCTCGACCGCGCCGACGCGATTCGGAAGGACACCCCCATGAGCCACTATCTGCGCGGGGTGATCGACTTCGAGCAGAAGGACTGGCAGAAGGCAGCCGAGCAGCTGCAGCGCGTGCTCGCGGTGTCTCCGAACCACCTCCAGAGCCAGCTCCTCATGGGGATCATCAGCTTCGCCCAAGGGAACCTGCAGCTGGCCGAGGAGTACCTGAGCCGGGCTGTCGCGGCCATGCCCGATAACGCCCAGGCCGCCAAGGTCTTGGCTGCGACCCGGATCAAGCTGCATGAGCCGCAACAGGCCATCGACGTGCTCCAGCCCTTGGCCGCAAAGACCAAGGATGCCCAGCTGATGGCCCTCCTGGGCAGCGCATACATGCTCAAAGGCGACCAGACAGAAGGGCAGGAATGGCTCAGCCGCGCGGTGGATGCAGCACCGGATGTGGCTGCCCTGCGCACCCAGCTGGCGCTGACCATGCTCGCCGGCGGAGAGACCAACAAGGCCATTTCCGAGCTGCAGTCGGCCGTCGACCTGGGGCAGGGGGTCTTGCAGGCGGACGTTCTGCTGGTGTTGGCGCACCTCAAGAACAAGCAGTTCGACGAGGCGATCAAGACAAGTGAGGCGCTGGAGAAGCGCATGCCGGATAAGGCCATCCCATATAACCTGACGGGCTTGGCCCTCCTGGCCAAGGGGGAGACCGACAAGGCCGCGGAGCGGTTTGAGAAGGCCCTGGCGGTGGACCCCAAGTTTATTACCGCAGACCTGAACCTGGCACGGATCGCGGTCGCCAAGAACGACCTTGAGGGGGCACAGAAGCGCTATCAGGAGGTGTTAAAGCAGCAGCCCGGTCAGCTCGCAGCTATGCTGGGGCTGGCGGCGCTGGCGGAGCGCCGCGGCGACTCTGCGGGGATGCTGTCCTGGCTGGAGAAGGCCCGCGACGCCAACCCGCAGGACGCGCAGCCGGGTCTGCGGCTCGCCCGTTACTACCTCTCCCACAACGAGCCCCTCAAGGCCCTGGACACTGCCAACGCGCTTTCGAGCCGCTTCCAAAACAACCCGCTGGTTCTCGATGCCCTGGGACGGGCGCAGGCATTGGCCGGGGAGCCTGCCAACGCGGTCAGCACCTTTGAGCAGCTAGCCCAGCTGCGGCCGAATGATCCCGAGGTCTTCTATTTGATGGGGGGTGCGAAATGGAAGGCGGGGGACCTCTCGGGCGCGCATGCTGCCTTCAGCAAGGCGGTCGAGCTCAAGCAGGATTTCGTCAACGCACGGGTCGCACTTGCTTCCCTTGCCTTAAAGGACGGGCGGGCGAAGGAGGCGCTGGACCTCGCCAAGCAGCTGCAGCGGGATTTCCCCAAGTCACCGTTGGGCTATCAGCTGGAAGGGGCCGTGCGTCTTGCCCAGAAGGAGCCGGGGGATGCGGTGACCGCCTTTGCGGCCGCCTATGAGCGGGACAAGAGCAGCCCGGCGGCGCTTCGTCTTGCCCAGGCCTATGCCCGGGACGATCGGCGCAAGGATGCCATCGAGGTGCTCAAAGGCTGGCTCTCGGGACACCCGAAGGACATGGCGGCCTGGGGGCTGATCGCCCTGTACTACCAGCTGAACGGCAGCAACCCGGATGCCATCAAGGCCTACGAGAAGGTCGTCCAGGCCGATCCGAAGAACGTCGTGATGCTGAACAATCTCGCCTGGCTCTATCAGGAGCAAGGAGACCCCCGGGCGCTGGAAACGGCCCGCAAGGCCTACGACCTGGACCCCAACGAGCCGGAGGTGGCAGACACCTACGGGTGGATCCTGCTGAAGAGAGGCAAGGGCCAGCAAGGGCTCCCCATCCTGCAGCAGGCCTACGTGTCCTATCCGACCCAGCCGGAGATTGGCTACCACGTCGCGGTCGGCTTGAGCCAGCTGGGCCGCAAGGACGAGGCCGTCAAGGTCCTCACCCGGCTGCTGCGGGAGAATGAAAACTTTGACCAGGCAAAGGACGCAAAGGCGTTGCTGGAAAAATTGAAGAAGGGGTAGGTAGGATGGGCAAAGCGCAGCGTGCCCATCGTCCCGTTCGAGCCGGTAGGTAGGTAGCCGGTAGGATGGGCAAAGCAAAGCGTGCCCATCATGCCCCTCGACCCCACGAATGCCTATAGAGGCGATGGATTATCGCCGCCTCTACATCCCCGGCGGGTGTTATTTCTTCACCGTCGTTACCGAGGACCGCCGACCGGTGCTGATTGATCAAATCGACCGCCTGCGGGCGGCGTTTCGTGCCGTCCTGGAGAAACATCCCTGGGAGATCGATGCAATCGTCGTACTGCCCGACCACCTCCATACCCTCTGGCGTCTGCCCGAAGGGGACGTCGACTACTCGCTTCGCTGGATGCTGATCAAACGTAACTTCTCTTCCGGGCTGCCCGCGCAAGCCCGGACCCGGTCGAAGACGTCGAAGCGGGAAAAAGGCATCTGGCAGCGACGTTTCTTCGAGCACGCCATTCGGGGCGAGGAGGATTGGCGGAGACACATGGATTACATTCATTACAATCCCATAAAGCATGGGTATGTGGTGCATCCGGCGGAATGGCCATACAGCTCGTTCCGAACAATGGTCGCCAAGGGGCTTTACGCGGCGGATTGGACCTTGGGTGCCTCACCGTCTTTGCCGGCTGGTTCAGAGTGATCCCCGAGCAAGATGATGGGCACGCTTCGCTTTGCCCATCCTACGTTCTAAAGAAGGGATAGGCCGGTAGGTCAGATTGCCATGTAGCCCCTCGAGGCCAGGAGGGCGGCGCCCAACGCCGCCTCCTGGGCAGTCCCCTGCATCACCGGCACGCCTAATATCCTCTCCCGAATCCTGGTCCAGCCAGCGTTCTGGGCGCCGCCTCCGATCGTCGCGACGGCCCGGGGCGGCGGTGCCCCGAGGGACTGCAGGCGTCGGTAGCCTGCCGCCTCGATGCGGGCCATTCCCTCGAGCAGGCCCTGAAAGAAGCGGCGATCGTCCTTCGGTCGAGGCTCCAAACGGGGCGCCAGGCCGGGATCGTTGACCGGGAATCGCTCACCCTTCCCGGGAAGGGGATAGTAATCGAGCCCGGTCGGCTCTTCGGGCCGGAGCGCTTCCGTGAGCTGTTGAATCTCCCGGTCGCTGAAGTACTGCTGCAGCACCGCGCCGCCGGTGTTCGAGGCCCCACCGATCAGCCAGAGATCGCCGAGTCGATGGCTGTAGACCCCGTACGCCGGCGCCCACACCGGCGCGTTGCCGACGATCTTGACCACCAGGGTGCTGCCCAGCGAGGTGACCCCGTCTCCCTGCTGCCCGGCCCCTGCGGCGATGACGGCCGCCGTGCTGTCGGTCGTGCCCGCCGTGACGAGAGCGTCGGCCCGGAGGCCGGTCAGGTCGGCGACGCCGGGATCGAGGCTGCCGACGGGGGTTCCGGGCGCGACCACGTGCGGCAATGCGATGGGCGCAAGATCCATCTGTAGCAGCCACGCGGGCCAGGCCTCTCCCTGGGGGTCATATCCGAGCTTCAGACAGTTGTTCCAGTCGCTGACGCCGAAGCGCCCGGTCAGCCGTCCGATGATCCAGTCAGCTTGATGGAGGGCAAGCGTCCCCGGCGGCGGGTCGGAACGCTCCCGGAGGAACAGCAGCTTGGCGAGGCTGGAGCCGGTGCCGCGGGCGGGGCTGTCGACGGGCGCGACATTCGCGATCCGCGCCGCTTGGGCGGCGCTGCGGTTGTCGTTGTACATAAGGGCGGGGCCCAGCGGCGCGCCCTCGGGCGAGCAGAGGAGGAGGGTCCCGGAGGTGCCGTCGACCCCGATCCCCGCGACCGGCAGTCCCCGGGTGCGATCACCGAGGCCCCGCAGCAGCCGGACAACCGCATCCCACCAGAGCTTGGGGGATTGCTCGACGCCGTTTTCGCCAGTGCGTGTGGGGGGCGGC
>JARRNE010000277.1:0-4494 GCA_037385305.1 Chromatiaceae bacterium
GCCGTCCTCGGGCCGGACGGACGGGGGCAGGCGCGGGGTCCGGACAACGAGGAGGCCGACGCCGATGCCGTCGGCCGCTTCGCCCCGACTCTCTTTCTCTACGATAACTATCCCGGCGGGGTGGGACTGTCGGCGCCCCTGTTCGACGAGGCGGCGCTCCTCGTGGCGCATGCCGAGCGCATGGTCCTGGACTGCCCCTGTACCGCAGGCTGTCCGGCCTGTATCGGGCCGATCCTGTCGGGAGACGAGGCGACTCCCCCCCTCGGGGAAGCGCCGCCAACTGTCCCGGCGGCCGGCTCGCAGGTGGTCCCCTTCGTGCCGAGGCAGCGGCCGGTCTTGAGGCCGACACCGAAGGGGCTGGCACTGCGGGTGCTGGCGTTGCTTTATGACCCTTAAGGATCGGTTGCGGCTGCTGAAGGGCGAGACGGCGACCGCGGTGCCGCCGGCCCCGGGCGGTGACCTTAGGTCCCGGCTGCGTCGCCTGAGGACGTCGACGGCTCGGTGGGACGAGACCCGGACTCCTCCCGACGAGGCGGCCCTCGCTGCGGCGGTCGGCGGGGAGCGGCTTGTGCCGGGACTATTGCGGGTGGAACACCGGCTGGGGCTGGACTATCGGCATGGTCACGTCAGACTGGGGAATGCGCTGTCTGCTGTACCCAATCTGCTGGACGGGGCGGATGTCCACCCCACCCGATGGCTCTTCCTGGACACCGAGACCAGCGGGCTGGCGGGCGGCACCGGAACCTGGGCCTTTCTCTTCGGCGCTGCGCGGGTGGAGGGCGGGGCACTGGTGGTGCGCCAATTCCTGCTATCTCGGCTGGACGCGGAGGCCGCCTACCTCGAGGCCGTTGCCGGAGAGATCGAGGGGGCAGGGCTCCTGGTGAGCTACAACGGCAAGACATTCGATGCGCCGCTCCTGAGCACCCGGTTTCGTCTCGTGGGCCGGAGCTCGCCGCTGGACGGCAAGCCGCATCTGGATCTCCTCGGGCTCGTGCGCCGGGCCTTCGGCCGGGTGTGGCCGGACTGCCGGCTCGCGACCGCCGAGCAGCGCCTCCTCGGCCTCTCCCGGTTCGGCGATCTCCCGGGGTCCGAGGTGCCGGAGGCCTGGCTCGCCTGGCTGCGGCGGGGTGAGACGGTGCGCCTCGGCGGCGTCCTTAACCACAATCGGCAGGACCTGCTGTCCCTCGCGGCCCTCGCCGTGCCCATGGCTCGGAGTCTATGCGATCCGGCAGCTACCGGTGCCGAGATCGGCGCCGTGGCGAGCTACCACCTCGCCCGTGGCGAGGAGGGCCGGGCCTTTGCGCTGCTGGTCGCCCATCGGCAGGCACTGTCGCCCCCCGCGCTCCTGGAGCTGGCTCGTCTGCACCGTGCCCGCGGCAAATGGGAGGCCGCAATCGAGATCTGGGAGATGCTCGCGGACCGGGACCATCCCGCGGCGATCGAGGCCCTGGCCAAGTACCTCGAGCACCGACTGCGGGACTTCGCGGGAGCCCTGCGCCTCGCCCAGCGCCTCCCGGCCGGGCCGGAGCGGGAGCGCCGATGCCGCCGGCTGGAGAGCCGACTGCCGGGTGGCCCTCAGGCCGAGCCGCCTGAGCCCCCGGTCTGCCGTCTCGGCTAGACCTCCGGGCCACAAGGCGGTCGGCGTTGGGGCTAGTCCAGAGATTCGGCGACCGTTTCTGGTAGGGTCCCCCGTGCGGACCATGCGCCAAGATGGCGAGCAACGCGGTGAAAGGTCCGCACAGCGGGCCCTACGAAGATGGCCCCGTGACTGCTGCCGGCGTGCACTGGTCTGAGCGCCCCCTCGGTCGGGGCGAGGGGCGGCAGAGGGCAGGCAACGCGTGAAGATCCTCATGCTTGGCGTCAACGGCTTCATCGGCCAGATATCCAGACCCGGGTCGCCTGGATCGACCATACGAAGGACGATCTCGGTTGGGCCCCCCGGGCCGGTATTCGGGATGCCCTGCGCAACATCTTCGCGGCCTACCGGCACGAGGTGGCGGACGCGCGGGCGCTGATCGACGACTGAATCCAACGGCGATGCGCATTGCGCTCAAGGTCGACGTCGACACCCTGCGGGGAACCCTCCAGGGGGTTCCCGCGCTGCTGCGGCTCTTCGATACCTATGGGGTAAAGGCCACCTTCCTCTTCAGCGTGGGACCGGACCACACCGGACGCGCCCTGCGACGGATCTTCCGTCCCGGGTTTCTCGCGAAGGTCCGGCGGACCTCGGTGGCAAGCCACTACGGCCTGAAGACCCTGCTGTACGGCACCCTTTTGCCGGGGCCGGACGTCGGGAGACGGGGGGCCGAGGTCATGCGTTCCGCAGCCGAGGCGGGCCACGAGGTGGGTGTGCACTGTTACGACCACATCAAGTGGCACGACTATGTCCCCTATCGGGATGAGGCCTGGACCCAGACCGAGATGGAGCGGGCGGCCGAGGCATTCCTGCGCATCTTCGGCGAGCTTCCCAAGGTCCACGGGGCCGCCGGCTGGCAGGTCAATCCCCATGCGCTGGCGCTCGAGGAGCGTATGGGGTTCGACTGCGCGAGCGACACGCGGGGAAAGAGTGCCTTTTTCCCGGTCCTTCAAGGGATCCGGTCTGGCTGCCCACAGATCCCCACCACCCTGCCCACCCTGGACGAACTCATCGGACGCGACGGCATCACGGCGGAAAATGCCCACCAGTTCGTCTTCGCCGAGAGCCAGTACGTCCTGCCCCAGGGCCAGGTCTACACCCTTCACGCGGAGCTGGAGGGCATGAAGCTCCTCTCGGTAATGGAGAGGCTCCTTGTCATGTGGCGGAGTCAGGGAGAGCTCCGAACCCTGGGCCAAGTGTATCGGGAGCTCGATCTGAGCCGACTGCCGACCCATCAAGTGGGTTGGGGCGAGCTGCCGGGCCGCTCCGGCTACCTGGCAATGCAGGGTCTGCCCGTCCCGAGCTGAAGGCGACGCCTGGCTGAGCGGCCGGAATCAGTCTGCTCAGACGATTGCCTTTGCCTGCCCGCTGTGCAGACCGTGACGCTGCCGTACAGGCTGACATGTTCCCAGGAAACAGGCACTATCCCCAGAGCGAGCAATACGCGTGAAGGAAGATGCAGCGGATCACCATTACGCTGGACGACGATCTGGTTGAGCAGTTCGAGGAATTCCGGAAGCTGCGAGGCTATAGCAACCGCTCCGAGGCCTTTCGCGACCTGGTGCGGGAACGGCTCGAATCGGATCGTCTTGCCAACGGTGGCGAGGGCGAATGCCTCGCCGCTCTCACCTATGTCTACAACCATCACCAGCGCGACCTGGCGACGCGCATGACCGAGCTTTCGCATGCCCATCACGACCTGACAGTGTCGACGTTGCATGTGCACCTGAGCCACCATGACTGCATGGAGACAGCAGTGCTGCGTGGCCCGACTCGCCGCGTCCGGGCATTTGCGAACGCTGCGATCGCTCAGCCGGGGGTACGCCACGGAAAGCTCTATGTCCTCCCGATCAGGGCGAGCGAGGAGGCGCATCACCACGGGGACGCGCATCAGCCACATCGCCACCTGCACCTGAAACCCATGACCTAGTCACGGAAAACACTCTGTCCCTGTTGCCGTGCTTGGCGCCTTGGCGGTTCCCACTGCCGAAGCTATGATTACTGCCTGGATATCCGGTAACGGCGGCGAGCATGTGGCCCTTTCGACAGAAGCAGAAGGACCTGCGCGGTGGCCGGGTCGTCTTCCTCATCGAGTGTCTGCTCAATCAGAATGCCCGTGACTTGGGGGCTGCGGAGACCCCCGCCACAGTCCGACCGCTCATCGACCTGTTGGCGGACCGGGAAATCGGCTTGGTTCAGATTCCTTGTCCGGAGATTGCCTGCCTCGGCTTCGCGCGGCAACGCGCCCCCGGCGAGCGGATCCGACAGGCATTGGGCGCGCCGGAGCCCGCGGCCTGCTGCGCGCGCCTGGCGATTGCCACGGCGGACAGGATTCAGTGCTACCTGGAGCAGAGCTATCAGGTCCTGGCGGTGTTGGGCGGCAACGAGCAGAGCCCCGGATGTGCCGTTCTCCAGAGCGCGGGAGGCTCCGGACCGCTCACGGAGCAATCGGGCATCTTCATGCTGGCGTTGTCCGCTGAGCTGGACCGGCGTGGTTTGCGCGTCCCCTTCCACGGGGTGCGCGATAGTGACCAAAGACGACTCGAGGAAGATCTGAAATGGCTCGATGAGCGTCTCTGGGCGAAGGGGGGTGTGCGGGTCCCTCAGTGTCTCCTCCCTGTCTCGCTGCTCTTTGTATTGGCGCTCAGTCTATTTCACCGGATTCTCTCAGGGTAATCCGCTCCAGCTCTGCCGGATTCCTCCACCTCCCCTGCCGCTTCCCGCGGGCTGGATGGTCTTTGGTCGGGTCGGGTGGTTCGGACGGCGGCACCCGGCCAGAACCGGACCCTTAACCCTCACAGACGAAGCTAGGTGTCCGCTGCTAGGCGGGGGTGCAACCCGTCGTCCGCGCCCGCTAC
>JARRNE010000278.1:0-4490 GCA_037385305.1 Chromatiaceae bacterium
GTCCTGAAGGAACGGCTGCGCACGCACTCTTGCAGCCTGTCACACCTCGCGCCAGGGCAGGACATCCACATCGCTGCGCCTCTGGGATTCGTCTCCGCCGTAGACCAGTATGGGGCGCCCGGCTTCGGCGCCGGCCATGTCCCGCCATTGCGCGAGGTTTCGCCAGGCGTCGCGCTGGAGGGTGGCCCCGGACTTTATCTCGACCGGCCGCACGCCAGGGCTTTCAGGCAGCAGCAGGTCAACTTCGTGTCCGGCGCGGTCGCGCCAGAAGCTCAGGTTGGGCGGGCGACCGGTATTCAAGCGCTTTTTCATGAACTCTCCCACCACCCATGTCTCGAACAAGGCCCCGCGCAATGGATGCGTGCGAATCTGCCTGGCTTCTTCGATGCCCAACAGCCAGGTGACCAGTCCGGTATCGTAGAAATAGAGCTTGGGGGTCTTGACCAGGCGCTTGTTGAAATTGCGATAGTAGGGCGGCAGGCGATGGATGATGAAACTGGCTTCCAGCACCGACAGCCATTCGCGCACGGTGTTGTGGCTGACGCCTGTTTCTTCGCCTAATGCGCTCAGGTTCAGAAGTTGACCGCTGCGTCCGGCGCACAGACGCAGGAAACGCTGGAATTGCGTCAGGTCGCGCACGTTGATCAATTGCCTTACATCTCGCTCCAGATAGGTCTGTACATAGTTCGCATACCAGCCGGATGGGTCCAGGCGACGGTCATATACGGGTGGATAGGCGCCCTTGAACAGCGCGGCTTCGACGTTATCGGGCAACAGGTCGACGCGCCGCAGCTCGGCCGCGGAAAATGGCAGCAAGTGGTGCATGGCGACACGACCGGCCAGGCTTTGGCTGATGCCGGTGAGCAAACCGAACTGTTGTGAACCCGTGACTATGAACTGGCCGGGCTTGCGCGCTTCGTCCACGACCCCCTGCATCGATTGGAACAATGCCGGGCACCGTTGAGCCTCGTCGATGACGGCGCCGTCGGCGTATTGCCTGAAAAACCCTTGCGGGTCCGTATCGGCAAATTCACGCATGGCCGGGTTTTCCAGGCTGACATAAGGCTTTTCCGCAAACACCGCCCGCGCGAGCGTGGTCTTGCCCGACTGGCGCGGACCCGTTAAGGCGACGACCGGATAGCCCTTGGCGTGCTCACGTAATATGGATTCGGCATCACGCGGGATCATGGCTGATTGTAAGTCCGGGTTACGATCAGCCGAATTCTAGACTGGCGCACGCGTTCGAGGCAACGCTTCCGGGGTTCGGGAGACGTCGGGCGCCCCCCCGGCCAACAGCCCGACCGCAACACCCAACCATGGGCGAACAGGCAATCTCGGCGTCCTTGCGCGCGAGTGTCCCGAAACGGTAGCGTAGTCTCTACATTTTTGTAGAGTCCGAGGCGTCGATGCCCACTTCCCAGATCTCTGCCAGCATAGCTCGCTTATAGCAGTGAAACCAAGTAATGCACTTCGAATGGAACACAGAAAAAGCCGAAAGGAACATCCAAAAGCACGGTGTGTCGTTCCAGGAAGCTCTCACGGTCTTTCAAGATGCACTATCCTTAACGTATCCGGACATGGATCATTCGGCTGATGAAGATCGATATCTCATCGTAGGGCTATCGTCACTTGGAAACGTGCTGGTTATTTCGCACACGTTTCGAAATGACAACGTTCGAATTATCACTGCGCGTAAAGCGACGAAGAAAGAGCGGAATTTCTATGAAACTGAATCAAACAACCGAAGAAAATGAGGACATGCGGGAAGAGTATGATTTTCCCAATATGAAGGGTGGCGTTAGAGGAAAGTACGCTGCGGCATTTGACAAAACAGCGGTGACTGTTTTACTAGATTCTGACGTAGCTCAAATATTTCCTGACTCCCAGGCAGTAAATGAGGCATTGCGTACCTTGGCTAGGATATTGCGCAGCAAAGAGAAAAGCGCCGAACAAGGCGCTTAACTCGGACCGTGCACCCACGCACAACCGGCCTGCGCAGGCGCTTGCCTTTCTTCGGGGGCTTCGTGGACGGGGTCGTGGGTCGCCGCCAGCGCTTACGCCACGAGCTTTGGCGGATCGGGAAATAGGTGGCCCCGCTGCGCGTCGGGCTGGTTGAGATCGGTTTGCGATTGTCGGCGAGACTGACGCTGGAGGCCATCCTGGCCCCAATGCTGCTGCGGCGGACGCGCATCGATTACTAAGGGTTGTTTGCTGTCCGCTACGCGAACTCTCTCGCGTGAGCACGCCCAGCGGCCAAACAAGCTATGGATATCGGGAGCGGACCACGCCGTCGCTCAGCGTGCACCGGATCATGGCTGAAGGCTGGATATCCTCATGGCGTGCGCGCCGAATTTCCCTGCGCTCTTAGGAGTTGTACAGCCTTGGTATCGAAGGACACGAAGGTCTCTCCGCCGAGCCTTCGACCTTCGTGGGCGATGACGCCATCGGCGAAGTCCCCGCCGGCATCCAACAGGGTCAGCCCGGACTCAACGGCCGGCCGGTTGGTTGCTACGTTACGGGCGGTCAGGAGCGTCCGGATCGCGTTTCCGGCATCCGTGGGTTGAAAGCCGTAAAGGCGCCGCAACACCCACACGAATTCGCACAAGACCGGAACGGCTACCGCGACCGTCTGTGCATCCCTCAACAGCTTTGCCGCCGCCGCTGCCTGTGGCGGGTCGTCTCCCACAACGGCGCGAACCAAGATGTTGGTGTCGACCGCGACCTTCATTTGTGACTGCCGGACCACCCCTGGGCGGCCGCCTCGTTGATCTCCTCGATGGTCGCGACTTTTTCGGTCCGCCCCGCCAGAAGACCGATGAAGGCGTCAATGGACCCAGTGGGCTCGGCGGCCTTCAGCAATGCCCGGCCATCGGGCAACAGTTCCAGCTCGATCTCGTCCCCCGGACCGATCCCCAAGTGCCGGAGCACCTCTTTCCGGAATGTCGTCTGTCCCCTTGTCGTCACCTTCAATGTGATCATTGGCACGTTCTCTCCAGTTGGCCGATAAGGTGATCGTAAGGCGAAAGTGCATTATTCTCAAGGATGCAGGGTCCTGGGGCAGGTCTTGCATTTAGGGTCCAGGGTTAGGTCTTGCATTTTGCTGCCTCGCCGCTGACAGTCGGGTTGGATCTTCGCAGGAGCGACCCGGTGGGACGGCTTGTGCGGAAGGGAATGCAACCATGCGAGAACTGACGTGGTTTTGGCGCCCGTCAATCTCCGGACTACCATGGCGTTGAACAAGGCCAAGGGGGACACCTTACATGGGACTTCCGCAACGCGACTCCGCCTTGCACACCTATGCGGAATATCTGACCTGGCCTGATGATGCCCGCTACGAGCTGATCGATGGCGTGGCCTATCTGATGGCGCCGGCGCCGACGCTTGATCACCAGGACTTCGTCGGGGAAATCTACATGCAACTCCGCCGAGCGCTGGACGGCACACCGTGTCGGGTGTTTATCGCACCGGTGGATGTACGTCTGCCCAAGGCAAATGAGGCGGACGAGCAGATCGATACCGTCGTACAGCCCGATGTTCTGGTCGTCTGCCAGGAGAGCAAGTTGGATCGGCGCGGGGTACGCGGTGCGCCCGATCTCGTGATCGAGGTTTTGTCCCCTTCCTCCGCCACCCACGACCATCTAATGAAGCGACGCGCCTACGAGCGCGCCCGGGTCAGAGAGTACTGGCTGGTTCATCCCTCCGATCGGATGGTGACCCTCTATCTACTGGAGGGAAACGAGTTCAGCAAGCCCGAGGTCCGCGATCTCTCGCAACCCACACCTGTGGGGATTTTACCCGGCGTATGCATCGCTTGGGATGCGTTGCTGGAGCGTGTTCCACCACCAGAATATTGACGGGGGCGGAACTATTATTGCCTTGGCTGGACCGCTGCAGTTCAAGGCAAAGGCCGAAGGAACGGGGGTCACATGAGGAAGGGGGTCACCATTTAGCTGACCCCGATCAATGGCTCGGTTAGACCTCTGGCATGACCAGACCCTTGCGCGTCGAGTTTACGGGCGCCCTGTATCACATCACCTCCCGTGGCGACCGGCGCGAGGCGATCTTTGAGGACGACGACAATCGGGACCGCTTCTTGGGTGTTCCGCCAGAGGTGGTGGAACGCTACAACTGGGTCTGTCACGCAGATTGCCCAGGATTGCGGTGAAAGAAACGCCGCCATGGTGGTGGCCAACGCCCGCCTGAAGAATCCCCATAAGATCGGCGTGCGCGTCGGGCGGGTGATCAACAAGTACAAGATGGCCAAGCACATCGTGCTTGACACCTGTCGGCGTCACAACGCCACGTCCGCAGCGCCTACTGCAACACCCAGGTTCCGGCCTTCTTGATCTCGGCGTACATCGCGTCCGGGGCCAGATCGATTTCGCCTGGCCACGTCACGGCACCATATTCGACATGTGCCTGGGCGAAGATGGAAGGATCCGCGAGGGCTGTGCATCGAAGCGGACTTCCCGCTGCCGGCCGAGCTGGTT
>JARRNE010000279.1:0-8796 GCA_037385305.1 Chromatiaceae bacterium
CATCACAATACCGGCGAGCTGGTGCGCTGGCTCAACGAGGACGACCGCTTCGCGCTGTCGTCGATCCGCGACTATCTGGAGCAGTTCCCGCCCGATCCGGCGAAGGCGGTGCACATCGAGCCGGGGTCGTGGAGCGGCGCCGACAACGGCGATCCGCAGTTCATGAAGTGGTTCAGCCGCTACGATCAGCCCTACTCCCCGGACCTCAACTCCTGGGCGGTGCTGACGGCGTTCCAGAATGCGGTGCACTCGATGGAGGACGCGCACCCGGACCACCCGCAGCTCGCCGCGGCGATCCAGCTGATGCTCATCGCCGAAACCAGCTGCTACTGGTACTGGACCGGTCAGACAGAGTGGGACCAGCAGGTGACCAATGCCGCCAACAAGGGCTACGGCGCGCTGAAGAGCGCCATCGACGGCCTCGCGCAGGGCAAGAAGGACCGCACCGGGCCCACCATCTTCGCGCCCTGGGTGACGCCGGAGAACCCGGGCGGCAAGCGCTGGGGCCAGGGCTGCCTCGTCGATGCGCCGCGCGAGGGCACCGTGCACACGTTCGTTGCCGACATCTCCGGCCTGAAGCGGGTTGAACTGGTGCTGGGCACCAACGGCACCGAACGGCGCCTAACGATGACCGACCACGGCCCCTATCCGACGCAGACAGGGGCGACGGTGACCGCGCGTTACCTCACCGCGGCGCTGCCGGTGGGGGCCGGCGATGTGCGCTACTTCATCGAAGCCGAAGACGGCGCCGGCAACCTCGCCCGCGGCGCGCTGGAGCGTGTCTTCTGTGCCTGACGGACCCGGGGCCCTTCGCCGGCTGGACGTTCGGGGAGCACTTGGGCAGGACCCCTTCAAGGGCCGTGCTCGAGTGCCGACGGGACGCGAAGGCCGTGAGGGCGCAGGGCGTCGATCAGCGCCGACGTGGTCGTGAACTGGTATGCGCTGCTCACGATCTCCCTCGCGGCGGCGACCTTCTCGACGCGGTCGTCGATGAAGATCACCTGGCTGGGCGGCCGCGCGACCCGGTCGAGGAGCCTTCAGAAGAGCTCTGCCGACGGCTTGACCGCCCGAAGCTCGAAGGACAGGCCCAACGCAGCGACGCGAACGGACGGGGAGAACCGAGAGGGCTGGCCTGAGAGAAGGAGCGCAGCCGCGCGCTAAGGCCGGCCGAAAACCGCGAGGTGACGGTCGCTGACGACGCCGACCTCCAGCGTCCCGAGTCCGGCCTCGAGCAGCTGAGCCGCCACCTCCTTGGGCTCGAAGGCGGCAAAGAGGGAGTTGCGAAAATCCCGGCGCAGGACCTCAGGGGCATCGGCGGCATAGGTGGCCACCAGGGACTCCGCCCACATGGCAGAGGGGGGGCGCATCAGGTCCATGATCAGGACGAGGGCGCCTGGCCTTGCCACCTCCCCCACGGTCCGCCAGAGGACCTGCGGGTCGTGCAGGTGGTGAAGGAGGCTGTTGGAGAGCACCAGGTCGTAGGCCGCCCTCGGAAGGCTGGCGGACGGCAGGCAATCCTGGATCAGCCGGCACCGCCGGGCGGCGCCAGGCCACGCCGCCAAGGCCTCCCGCGCGTGCTCCAGCATGGCGGCCGAGCCGTCCAAAGCGTCGCACTCTGCCGACGGATAGGCCTCGAGAAAGCGCAGGACGATGTCCGCCGGCCCGCACCCGAGGTCCAGGGCGCGCGCACCGACGAGGTCTCCCGGCCGCAGCTCCCGCAGTAGCCGCAAGAAGAGTTCGTTGGGCTCGGAGAAATCAGCCCGAGCGTACGCAAGGGCCTGCTCCGCCTCATCCATCAGCTCGGGCTCCGGACGGCGCTTCACGGCAGGGTCGACTCCGCCGCGTAGAGGTCGTGAATGCTCTCCCGCCTGCGCACCAGATAGGCCTCACCGCCGTCCACCATCACCTCCGCCGCACGGGGGCGGCTGTTGTAGTTGGAGCTCATGGTGAACCCGTAGGCGCCGCTGGAGCGTACCGCGAGCAGACTCCCGCTCTCGAGGGTGAGGTCGCAATCCTTGCCGAGAAAGTCCCCCGTCTCGCAGACGGGACCCACGATGTCATAGGGGCCCCGCTCCCCCGAGCCATTGCGGACCACGGGCCAGATCTCCTGTCTCGCCTGATAAAGCGCCGGGCGCAGGAGATCGTTCATGGCCGCGTCGACGATCGCGAACCGGCGGTGGTCCTTCACCTTCAGATACTCGACTCGGCTCAGCAGGATTCCCGCGTTGCCCGCAATGGCGCGACCCGGCTCGAGGATCACCTCGTAGCCGCGGCCATCGAGGTGACGGTCAAGAACCTCCGCATACTCCGATGGCTCCGGCGGGCGCTCGTCGGTGTAACGGATGCCGAGTCCACCCCCTAGATCCAGATGCGATATAGGTATGCCGAAGCCGTCCAGGCGGTCGGCCAGCTCGAGGACGCGCCCCAAGGCGTCGACGAACGGGGCGAGCTGGGTCAGCTGGGAGCCGATGTGGCAGTCGATCCCGATCACGCTCAGGTTCGGGAGCGCCGCCGCCTGCTGATAGACGTCGTCCGCGGCGTGAATGTCGATCCCGAACTTGTTCTCCTTCAGGCCGGTGGCGATGTAGGGATGGGTGCGGGCGTCCACGTCCGGATTCACGCGCAGTGAGACGGGGGCGACACGCCCCAGCTCCCCGGCGATCCGGTCGATGCGCAGGAGCTCCGCCTCGGATTCCACGTTGAAGCAACGAATGCCCGCCTCGAGGGCCCGGCGGATCTCGACCGTCCGCTTACCCACCCCGGAGAAGATGACCTTGGCTGGGTCACCGCCTGCTGCAAGCACCCGCTCCAGCTCGCCGACGGAGACGATATCGAAACCCGACCCCAACCGGGCTAGGACGTTGAGCACTGCCAGGTTGGCGTTGGCCTTGACGGCGAAACAGATCAGGTGTCGATGACGCTTCAAGGCGGCGTCGAAGGCATGCCAATGGCGCTCCAGCGTTGCGCGGGAATAGACGTAGCAAGGGGTGCCGAAGCGCTCCGCAATCGCGCCCAGCGAGACCTTCTCCGCCTGGAGGATGTCTCCGTTGTACTGAAAATGGTCCATCCCTCAGTCTGACCCCTTCGCCGATGCCGGCGCGCCCGGCCCGGTCCCCCGATCCGCGCCGGTCGACTGCCCGGAGGTCGCCCCCGCCGGCGGGCCGGCGGGCTGTGTGGGCTTGGCCCCCTCGGGCTCGGCCTTCGCTGGCTCCGGTTTGGGCAGGTAAAGTCTGCCCTTTTGGCCGCAGCCGGCGATCATCTCGCCGACCCCCAGCACGGCAACCAGGACGAGAAAGGCATAGCGTGCCCAGCAGTGCATGGCTGTTCTCAAGCTCCTCCGATGGGGGGCAGAAGAGCGCCGGGAGGTATTCACTGCCCGGCGCGCAGGCAGGCGGCCACCGCGTCCACGACCCGCTGCAGATCGTCTTCGCCCAGGTAGGGATGCATCGGCAGGCTGACCACCCGACGTGCGGCCTCCTCGGCGGCAACCAAGACACCCGCGGGCGGGCCCGTCTGCGCGAACACCGGCTGTAGGTTGAGAGGGATCGGATAGTGCACCGCGGTTGGAATCCCCCGCTCCCCCATACGGGCGGCAAAGGCATCCCGATCCGGGACCGCGAGGGTGTACTGGGCGTAGACGCTCCTGTTGTGGCGCTCGACATAGGGCGTGACACAGTCCAGCCCAGTCAAGAGCTCGCTGTAGCGGGCGCCGATTCGACCGCGCGCCTCCACCTCCTCCGGAAAGACGCTCAACTTTGCGAGGAGGACGGCCGCCTGCAGGGTATCCAGCCGCCCGTTGAGGCCCACGCGCACGTGGTGATAGCGCCGGTCCTGACCATGATCGCGGATCTGGCGCATGGACACAGCGAGAGCGTCTTCATTGGTGAAGCACGCACCGCCGTCTCCGTAACCCCCGAGGGGCTTCGAGGGAAAGAAGCTGGTGCAGCCGACAATCGACAGCCCACAGGACGGGCGGCCCCGATAGGTGGCGCCGAAGCTTTGGGCGGCGTCCTCGATCACCGGCACGCCGTGGCGGTCGGCGATCGCGTTGATGGCATCCATCTCCGCGCACTGCCCATAGAGACTGACGGGCACGATGGCGCGGGTCCGCGGGGTGACCGCGGCTTCGAGCTGATGCGGGTCAATGTTGTAGGTGCGGGGATCTATATCCACGAACACCGGCTTGGCGCCGATCAGCGCAATCATCTCGCCCGTGGCAATGAAGGTGAAAGGCGTCGTGATAACCTCGTCACCGGACCGGACACCAAGCGCCATCATGGCGATCAGCAAGGCGTCAGTGCCCGAGGAAACCCCGATGCAGTGCCTCACCCCCGCGTACTCCGCCAGGCGGGACTCCAGCTCGCTGATCTCCGGCCCCATGACGTACCGGCCATGGGTCAGCACCGCCTCGATGCGGGACTGCACCTCCGGCTGAATCCGCCTGTATTGCGCCTGTAGATCAACGAACCGCATGGGCTGCTCGCTACAACGGCTGGTGGTTGGCGGCTGCTTCTAGTAGAGCGCCAGGGGGAAGCTCTCGGTAATCAGGATGACCGGCCGGGCGCCGATGATGATGCGATAGGTGCGAAAGATACGGTCCGAGTGCGCACGAGATGCCCCTTCCGCGGGCTCGATACCCACGTCCAGCACCTCCCGGTAGCTCTCTATGCCGCTGTCCCGGATCAGCACGCCGATGCCGATCTCACGGTCGATCAGGCGCTGGCGAAACGGCCTTGGGATCAGCTCCACGCGAATCACGGAGAAGGCGTTGGCGTAGTGCGTATCGCTCGCGGTTCCCTGCAGACGCGCCCGGCGGATCAATACCTCATCTCCGGCGGAGACGTTGAGCCAGGCGATCGGCCGCTCGGCCGTGATCAGTCCCTGCTCGAGGGTCTGCACCTCCACAGGCTCCCAGAAATAGGCCTCGAGCATCTTGGTGACGGTGCCGTCGGTAACCAGCAGCGCGCGCAGGAAGGGGGGCAGCCGATGAATCGGAAGATCTTCCCCTTGCCGGTTGGGAATCCGACGTTAGAAGAACAGCAGTCGGCACGCGCAAGGGATCATCGGCCGCGTCGCCGTCTTAGCGAAAGTCGCGCGGGCGCGCTCAGAAATCCCCCTCGCGTCTCGGGCGAGGGCCGGGGTGAGGGAAACGGTCATGGTGGCAGTGACTTACATTTTCCGGGGTGACGCTGAGGCCATGACCGTTAGCTCCGCCCCAGCTTGGCGAACGCCTCCCCCTCACCATTCACCTTGGCCATACCCGTCGCAACTTGTCCATGGTCGCTCAAAGGACTTGCCGAGAAGCACAAGCTGTGGCAGCTTTCGCGCTGAGGTCGGAGATCCGGCCTCGCCCTGTCGCGGCGGTCTACCGGGACGGTGACGAAAAACAACAGTCTTGGGTGGCCCGGGTGGCGGTAGGGCCTCGCGCAAAGGTTCCACCATGCGGCACCGGCCGCACTGTCGTCCGTATTCGGAAAAATGCTGACGATGTGCTATACAGATGGTGCTTGTCGGCTAACTAATGGAGATGCCCTAATGAATAAGTCTGCCAAAATCGCTTCCCTGACTGTGGCCGCCGTCCTGAGCGTCGGCCTCCTGGGGGGCTGCGTTGACCAAGAAGCCCGCGACATGGCCAAGCAGGCGCTTGACAAGGCCAATGCCGCGCAGGCTTGCTGCGATGCGAACACGCAGCGCCTGGATCGCATGTATCAGAAGATCATGCGCAAATAAAGGGGATCGACGGATCCCTGCCGGCCTCCCACCAGCAGGGGGAGGCCGGTATTGTCAAGTACCGCCCGCCGCACCGCCCCCCAGTCCACCCTGACCCCTCGAGCGTTCGCTATCGCTGGCGGAATCACGTCGGTGAGGGACGTCGTCTTGTCCTGGGCCGTGGCATGGACCTCCAGATAGAGATCGTTGCCTCGCCAGCCCACCTTGAAGGGCTGGTTGACGATAGTCACTGCCGTGTTGACGCCGACCTCACCGAAGAGTTGCTCGATCCCTTCCGGATACAGGCGGATGCAGCCGTGGCTGACCCGCATGCCGACCCCCCACGGCTTGTTGGTGCCGTGAATCAGGTAGCCTGGGACACTCAGCCGAAGGGCGTAGGCACCAAGAGGGTTGTCCGGACCCGCGGGCACCACGGCGGGGAGCCGGGGGTCCCCGCTTGCCAGGTGCTCAGCACGTATCGATGCCGGTGGAACCCAGGCCGGGCCCTTGATCTTCTGGGTAATTCGGAAGGTCCCCAAGGGAGTCCCCCAGCCCTCCCGTCCCACCCCGATGGCGAAAGTCTGGACCTGCCCCGAACCCGGCGGGTAATAATAGATGCGCTTCTCGGCTAAGTTGATCACTACCCCCACCCGCGGGGCATCGGGCAGTACGAACTCATCCGGCACCAGCACTTCCGTCCCTGCCCCCGGCAGCCACACATCTACTCCCGGATTGGCGTCCTTCATGTCATCGTAGCCCAGGCCGTTGTGGCGGCCGATGTCAAGCAGGGTATCCCGGTAGCGGGCCTTTACATAGAATGCGTGCCCGACGACACCATCGCTCGGGTTCGGAAGCCGATAGACGTTCGCCGCCGCCGGCCCCAGCATCGCCAAGCCGAAAAGGCAGGCGGCGATCGCCAGAACGCGACCAACCCTGAGGCACAAACACGCTTCTTGAATCATCCTTCGCGCTTCCAGTACCAAGCTGAATGAGCAAGCCTTCGCCGCTCTCTCACATAAGGAACATCGGTGTTGCCGCCCATGTCGACGCCGGCAAGACCACCCTGACCGAACGAATCCTCTTCTATACCGGCGCATCCCACAAGATCGGCGAGGTTCACAACGGCGCCGCCCACATGGATTACATGGTGGAGGAGCAGCGCCACGGCATCACCATCACATCCGCAGTCACCAAGGCCCCCTGGCGAGGACACGTCCTACAGATCGTCGACACCCCCGGCCACGTGGATTTTACCATCGAGGTCGAGCGCTCCATGCGCGTGCTGGATGGGTGCGTCCTGGTCCTGGACGGGGTACGAGGCGTAGAGCCCCAGACCGAGACGGTCTGGCGCCAGCGTTCCCACTTCAATCTGCCTGTCCTCTTCTTCGTCAACAAGATGGACCGCCCGGGGGCGGACTTCCAGCACAGCCTGGACAGCATCCGCAAGCGTCTGCGGGCCCAGCCCGTGGCGATCACCGTCCCCCTTCCGGAGGAGCAGGCGGTTGTCCATTTGATCAACCAAACCCTGCTCAGGTTCACAGGGGATCAGGGACGAGACGTCCAGTCGAGCCCCTGTCCGCAGGCGCTCCGGGATCGTCTTGCGGACTACCGCGAGGCCCTGCTACTGGCCGCGGCGGAGGCGGACGACACCCTGGCGGTTCGAGTGCTGGCGGGCGAGGAGCTCGGGCCCCCTGTGTTCGGGGCGGCGCTCCGGAAAGGGACCTGCGCGGGCACCTTCTTTCCGGGCTTGGGCGGCAGCGCCCTGCGCAACCTCGGCGTGCAGCCGTTCCTCGACGGGGCGGTGGAGCTTCTTCCGGCGCCCTTGGACCGCCCCCCGTCCCTGGCCGTGCGTCCCGACGGCACGACGGAAGAGGTGGCGATCGAGGCCTCCGGCCCCCTGGCCGCCCTGGTTTTCAAGGTGCAGATGTGGGAAGGACGCCGGCACGTGTTCACTCGCGTCTACCGTAACCGGCTGCAGCCCGGAGATACGGTGGAGTTCCTCACGTCGGACGGCCGCACCCTGAAAGAGCACGTAGCGCGCATCTTCGACGTGGACGCGGGACATAAGACAAAGCTCGTGCAGGCAGGGCCCGGTCAGATCGTCCTGTTGGCCGGCCTGCGGCACGCGACAACCGGGGACACCCTCTGCCAGCCCGGACACCTGCTCAGCCTGGAGCGCATCGATACGCGCCAGCCCGTGCTGAGTCTGGCGATCGAGCCTGCAACCACAGCGGACGAGGACAAGCTGATCGAGGCCCTGGACAAGGTGCTGCAGGAAGACCCCACCCTCCAGCTCGAGGAGGACCCGGAGACCGGACAGCGCCTCCTGCGGGGCATGGGGGAGCTGCACCTGCAGATCGTCCGGGAGCGCCTCCAGCGCGAGTTCAATCTGGGTGTGCGTACGGGCCAGCCCGCGGTGGCGGTCCGCGAGACCATTCAAAAGCGCGCGCGGGCGGAGGCTTTGTTCGCCCCGCCGCCCGTGCCCGACCACAAGATCCCCGAGCGGATGGCCAGGGTAGCAGTGATTGCCGCACCCGTCCCCCGCCGGGCGGGCAACCGGGTGGTCAATCAGCCCAAGGTGCTCCCGGAAGGCAATGACCTGACGCCCGAGCAGTCCCAGGCCCTCGAGGCGGGGGTCCGCCTGGCCCTCGAGTCCGGCCCGCTTCAGGGCACCCCCCTGGAAGACATCGAGGTCCAGGTCGCGGAGGTGGAGCTCTTCGGGCAGGCCACGACCCTCGACGCCCTCAGCGCCGCCGCGGCGCGCGCCCTTGTCAAGGCCGTCGAGGCGGCGGAGCCCACCCTGCTGCGGCCGGTGATGGCGGTCGAGGTGGTGGCGCCCGAGGACAACCTCGGCGCGGTGCTGGGGGATCTCCAGTCCCGCCGGGCCATGATCCGCGATACCTACCCCGAGGGGGAGAACGTCACCATCGCCTGCGAGGTCCCGCTGGAGCGCCTCCTGGGGTACACGACGGATCTGCGCAGCATGACCCAGGGACGGGGTCAGTTCAGCATGCAGTTCGACCGCTTCGATCTGGTCTAACCCTTCTACCCCGCCACCCGGCGCGGGCGCACTGCCGCTTGGGTCCT
>JARRNE010000280.1:0-4483 GCA_037385305.1 Chromatiaceae bacterium
GCTTCGTAGAGATTCGAGAGTAGCTCTTCGAATGTCTCGCCCTGGGTGACGCACCCGGGGATCGAAGGCACTTCGGCCCAATACCCGCCTTCTTCTGCCTCATGAACGATGACCTTGAGCTTCATGTATCGATCTCTCCCGCCAGATACGGCTGGGACACAATGGTCGGGTTGCTCTCAATGCAGTAGCCCGGGGCTGGGTACCGAGTACACCCCGTGGGTGCCCTTGGACCAGTAGTTTACCCGCTGTTCGGAGGGGGCAGTGGTGTAAGAACGCCGGATGGCCTCTTCGACCGTGTTCCGCCGCTGCTGCCGATCCCCGAATATGGATGCGAGGACCTGGGTTTTCTCATAGCCGAACACCAGGGCGAACCGGGCGACGAAGTCGCCCTCGGGCTGGGTGGCATGGGCGCCCCGCAGCGGGGGATCGGCCGCCGTCACTACCCGCGCGGGGTCCAATAGTCCGCTAGACCCGGAAAGATGCGCCGGATGCGGCCGCGGGGGTCGGGCTGATCGCCTGCGTAGCGGGGGATCAGGTGGACGTGCAGGTGCGAGGGGGGATGGGGTCTCAGGCGGTGGCAAGAGCACGGCAACGTCTCGTATTGCGAACGTTCGCGACTAGATCCCATGTTTTTCGCGGTATCGCAGAAGGGGCATTGGCCGGGCTGCATGACGTTCGATGTCAACTTAGTGGCTGAGGATCCATGGAGGTGCTGTTCAGCCCGTCCCAGGATCTGATCAGCTTGAGATCGCTACAAACGACGATTTGTTGGGATGCGGACGATTCCGGACCCGTGCTCGAAGCGCTGCCTCGGCTCAGGCGGAGGAGTCGAATTCGAGCTTGTCGTAGACCTCCCTCAGCTGGAGCGTACAGCCGATGGATTCGAGCGGGATGGACGCATCGATGTCGGTGAACGCATCCAGGACCCAGCGGTCGTCCGCCTGTCGGGTAAAAAAGTCCATCGCCAGGCGGTCCTGAGCGATCAGCAGGTATTGGCGCAGGCCCGGCAGACCGCGGTAGAGGGCGAACTTGCCGCCGCGGTCGTAGCCCTCGGTGGAGGGAGAGAGGACCTCGGCCACCAGGGTGGCGTCGGTGAGCACATCCTTGCGACCGTCGTGGAAGGCGGGTGTGTCGCACAGGACGACGATGTCCGGGTAGAGGCAGGCGTCTCCTGTCTGGATACGCAGGCGCATATCGCTGGAGAGGGCGACACAGGGGCGCGACCTGAGCTGTGTCGACAGCTCGCGCGCCACATTGGTCGTGATCAGGTTGTGGTGATAGCTCGCCCCGGTCATCGCCAAGACCTGGCCGGCGACGTATTCGTTCTTGGCGTCGATGCATTCGCGCTCGGCGGCCAGGTAGTCTTCGAAGCTATCGTAGGGTGTCGGCTGGATCGACATGCGCGGTCCCCGGTTCGAGCCGTTCAACTGTAACACCGTGAGCGCACCGCCCGGAAAACGGGTCGCGAGCTTCGGGAACGGTGTTGGCAACCGAACGGCGGCAAAGGGTGACGCGATGCGGGCGCCGTGCGCGCGGTTACGGCTTCGCCAGTTGATCGCTGACGATCCGGTTGAGGCTGACGTTGGCCTCGGCTGCCCGGATGGCCAGGCGGCGATGAAGCTCCGGCGTGATTCGCACCTGGAATCGACCGGAGTACCCGCGGTCGGCGATAGGGACGGGCGGGCTCTCGCCGGCGGCTTGCATGTCCGCGACGATGTCGGAAACCAAGCCGGTGATGCCTTCCAGCGCCGCACCTTGGGTCTCGTCCAGGTGGGACAGGCTGGGAAACTCGGCGCAGAGGCCGGCGAACTCGCCGTCTTCTTCGGACCAGATCACGCGATAGGTGTAGTGTTTGGGATCAACCATTTTCGAGCCTGTGGATTGCCGCAAGTACTTGTTTGACTTGATAGGGCTTGGCCTTGCCGTGGCGGTCCTGGATGTTCACCCTGGGGTCGCCGGGCCAGGGTGTCCTGAACACGAGATGGCTGCCGGACCTGGCGCGGCGTACCGAAGTGGTCTCGCATAGCCGGCGCAAATCCGCGACGCGGACATTTGCCGGGTTTGCGCGAGCGTCGTGCAGGGTCTTCTCGATGCCGCCCATCGTTGTATCGTAGGTGCACTAATGACACTACGCAACCCGAGTCCCGAAGGTATCGGGAAGGTCGTTGCCGACAGGCTCTATCTTCACGTCGATTCGCTGCCGGACCATGCCGACACCCCTGAGGCGGCGACGCTGCTCGCACGCCTGGCCCAAGCGGAGGCTCTGGCCAAGGTGCGACGGGGTGAGCAGTTCAACTTGGTTCGGGTGGATTCAACGGGGAGCACGCTTGGGCTGCTGCACTACCCGGGCTTTTCGGACGACCCGTTTCCTTCCCTGGCGGCCAGTTGGCGGGTGGATCTGGACACCGGTTGGGTGGGCTATCGCACCTACGCCGACTCGCTGAACCCGCCGATCCTGCACCGCAAGGAGCTTCTGCTGCCCGTTGACCACCCACGGCGGCCGGAGTACGCGGGCCTGACCGCCGCCTGCGAATCCATCGGTCTGTTCGACGATCCCTGGCGGATCGGCTATCGGCGCCAGTGGGATCAGCTGGTGCGCGAGCGGGGGTATCGCATCGTAGGACATGCGCTGGAGCCGCTTGGCAATGACGACGGTGGGAGTGGGGAGCTGGACACCGGCGCGGACCGGGATAACGGGCTCGACGGCTGGCAGGCTGCGCGACATCGCACGGCGTTGAATCGGTACGGTTTCTCAGCGCCGATCCAGTCGCTTGCGCGACATGGCTTCCTCGATGGTCGCTATCGCCTCTTCGACTATGGCTGCGGTCGCGGCGACGATGTTCGGGGCTTGCGCGAAAACAACCTGACGGCCAGCGGCTGGGACCCGTACTTTGCGCCGGACGAGCCGGTCGAGTCCGCGGATCTGGTCAACCTCGGCTTCGTCATCAACGTTATCGAGGACTTCGACGAGCGACTGGAGGCACTGACGCGGGCCTGGTCCCTCGCGGGTACGCTCTTGGTCGTGTCGGTGATGCTGGCAAACCAGAACGATGCCCGCGGTGAACGCTTCCGCGATGGCGTGAGAACCCAGCGAGGGACCTTCCAGAAGTACTACACCCAGGCCGAGATCAAGGTGTTCCTCGAAGGTGTCCTCCATGAGGAGGCCATCCCGGTTGCACCGGGCGTGCACTATGTGTTCCGGGACAAGGACGCCGAGCAGCGGTTTTTTGTCGAGCGTTATCGAAGCCAACGCAACCGACTGCGCGATCCGTCCGTTCGGGAGCGCCCGGGCGAGGAGAAGGCGCGGCGAGACCGAGCGGCGGAGAAGTACGCAGCGCATGAGTCGGAGCTGGAAGCGTTGTGGGACCTGTGGCTCGGTCTCGGTCGGCGTCCAGACGAGTCGGAAGTGGACGATGCCCTCCCGCTGACCGAGGGCTTCGGCTCCGTTGGGAAGGCGCTGCGCTTCCTGGAGGCACACAAGGCCAAGGAGCGGGGAGAAGATGAGGTTGCCGCCGATCTTGCCCAGGCCGAGGTCGTCCGGGTCGAGGATCTCACGGTCTATTTCGCGCTCGAGCAGTTCGAGCGCCGAATGCCCTACAAGCACCTGGAACCCAGGCTGAAGCGGGATGTCAGGCAGTTCTTCGGGGATTACCGTGCCGCGGAGAGTGCCGGTTGGGAGCAGTTGCGTCAGATCGCCGATGTGGCAGCGGTCGAGAAGGCCTGTCGAGAGGCTGCCGAGCATGGCGTCGGTTGGCTCGCCGCGGACGATGGACGCGACACGGGCGGTGATGCAAAGGTGGGCGAGGGGGTAGGAGGCTCACGCGCGGTGTCGTTGCAGCTCGACGCCAGGCTGGTCGAGCAGCTCCCCGGGTTGCTGCGCGCCTATGTCGGCGCGGCCTCCGCCGCCTACGGCGACTACCGCAACGCGGATCTGATCAAGATCCATATCGGCTCTGGCAAGCTCACCTTGATGCGCTTCGACGACTTCGACGATGCACCGCTTCCACGGATGCTGGAGCGGGTGAAGATCAAGCTGCGAGAGCAGGATGTCGAGTACTTCGCCTACGGCGTGGAGTACGAGCCGCCGTTCCTGTACCACAAGTCCCGCTACATCAACGAAGAGTTTCCACACTATCCGGAGCAGGTCGCCTTCGAAGAGACTCTTGAAGGGCTCGGCCTGTTCGATTTCTCAGGCTACGGGCCGAGTCCGGGCGAGTTTCTCGATACCCTTGCCAAGAATCGTTGGGCAGTGGATGGGTTTGAGCTCGTCCGTTCAACCGCCATCCCGGATCTCGGCGATCCCTGCGGGCGGTACCTCACCTTTCGCCAGCTCATCCACTGCGGCGATACGCAGGAAGCTGCCGGCCTGCCGAATCTCCCGAAGCGGGTCGAGAGCTACAACGCACTATTCGATCTGGCTGCCCATGTTCTGGACCCGGTGATCGAGTACTTCGGCATGGTTCGCCTCACTTACGGTTTCTGC
>JARRNE010000281.1:0-4476 GCA_037385305.1 Chromatiaceae bacterium
GGAGCTGAACCACAAAGATCGCGAGCGGGCCTGTCCAGGTCCTCATCGGCGGGAAAACGAGCGCATCAAACAGGATCATGACCACCGCGATCCAGACGAACCGCTCGCCCGTGCGCTGCTCCGCGCAGTCATCTAGCTCCTCCGCCAGCTCCTGAACCTGCCGGTCATGAATGGTCACCGTTTCCTCGTTGAGCTCATCGAATTCGCTGTCAGCCACTGAATCGTCTCCCGTACTTCTGCAGGACGGACTCCCCTAGGACCGTACGACCATACCAGCCGCATGTCCTGCGGACAATTACACACCGTCAACCAATCCGCGTCTCCCACCGATACCGGGACAGCGGCACAAAAGAAACCCGGCACCTAGCCGGGCCTTTGGAGGAGATGGCTGAATGAAACCGGCGACAGCTCCGCTCAGGGTCGAAACCGTCCGCGACCATCAGGCGGGTCGGCCGCCACTGGCAGACCCGCCCGCCGCCACTCTGGCAACCCGGCCTGGAGCCGCCGGGCGGCGAATCCTGCCTCGCGCAGCCGGGCCACCGCCTCGTAGGACAGCACGCACCAGGGGCCGCGGCAGTAGGCGACCACCTCGCGATCCGGCGCAAGCCCGCTCAGCTGCTCCTCGAGCCGATCCAGCGGGACGTTCAGGGCTCCGGCCACGTGGCCCTGGGCGTACTCCTCCGGCGGGCGCACGTCGACGACGGTCACGAGTCCGTCGCGCAGCAGCTCCAGGAGCTCGTCGGCGGGTACCGGCTCCAGGGCATCGCGGCGCCTGAGATAGCTCTCCACCAGATCTTCCACCGCGCCGATGTGCGCCTCAGCGAGCCCGCGCAGGGCGGCGACCGCGTCCAGCACGCGATCGTCCCCCAGACTGTAGCGCACATGCTTGCCCGCCCGGCGCGCCCGCACCAGACCGGCGGAGCGAAGCTGCCGCAGATGCTTGGAGGTGTTGGCGACGCTCAAGCCGGCGACCCCGGCCAGCTCCTCGACACTGCGCTCCCCCTGGGCGAGGAAATCCAGGAGCTCCAGACGTGCTGCGGCACCCAAGGCGCGGGCGATGAGGGCGAGGTGCTCGAAGAGGGCCTGCTTGGGTCGAAGGGATTGGGGCATGATGCGGGCGGTCGGGCGCACCGGATACATTCAACCGCTTAGTTGATTAGAACGCACGGCCCTGCCATTATACGGGCAAGCTAGCCCCCACGGCGGCCTCTCATACGGAGACCTGATCGCGTTGGACACCTTCATCCACGACCACGAGCCGGCGATCCGGCTGGGCTCCTTTCTCGGCATCTTCGCGCTCATGGCTGTGTGGGAGCTGCTCGCCCCGCGCCGGGCCCTGACCGTCTCCAGGGGGCTTCGCTGGGCGAGCAATCTGGGCATTGTCGTCCTCAACACCCTGGTGCTGCGGCTGCTCTTCCCCGCCGCGGCAGCTGGGGTGGCGGCGCTCGCCGCGGCACGCGAATGGGGCATTCTGAACATCTACCCGGTGCCTCCCCTCCTCAGCCTGGTGCTGGCGGTCGTGGCGCTGGACTTCGTCATCTGGCTTCAGCACGTCCTGGCGCACGCGGTGCCGGCCCTATGGCGCCTGCACCGGGTCCACCACGCGGACCTGGACTACGACCTGACCACCGGCGCGCGCTTCCATCCCCTGGAGATCCTGCTCTCCATGCTGATCAAGTCTGCCGCCGTCCTGGTCATCGGCCCTCCGGTGGCGGCGGTGGTGATCTTCGAAGTGCTGCTCAACGCCAGCTCCATGTTCAACCACAGCAACGTGCGCCTGCCGGCCGCCCTGGACCGCCCCCTGCGTTGGGTGCTGGTGACGCCGGACATGCACCGGGTGCATCACTCGGTGGAGCACGACGAGACCAACTCCAACTTCGGCTTCAACCTATCGCTCTGGGACCGGCTCTTCGGCACCTACCGCGACCAGCCCCGGGCAGGTCACGCGGGCATGACGGTCGGCATTCGCGACCACCGCGATCCCCGGGAGGTCGACCGCCTGCCGGGCATGCTGGCCCTGCCCTTCCGGGGACCCGTCGGCGGCTCCACGATCAACCGACGCCGGTGGGAAGCACCGGCACCTCAGGGCGCGCAGTCCCGATGAGCCAGACCCTCCCGCGCTTCCTTGGGGCGCTGCCGCTGGCAGTTGCAGTAGCCCTCGCCCTGATCTGCCGGGACCCGCGCGACACCGCGGCCCGGGAGGCCCGGGTTCGCGGGACAGCACCGCGGGGCCGCTGATCTTCATCGGGCTCTGCGCGGCGGCCACGGCGCTGTTCCTACCCGGATCCGTGTTGACCCTGGCCGCCGGACCTGGTCCTGGTGTTCCGACGGTGCGCTCGGCAATCCGCAGACGTAACAACGAGACACGAGGGCGATACCATATGGAGCTGCCGCACCCCCGCGGCACGGCAAGACGCATTCAACGAATGCCCTCTGCCGTTGGGCTGCCTGAATGCCTTGCGGCGCCGAGAAGGCGCTGAGCCCTCGGTTCCAACGGGATGATTGCGCCGTGCGCGAGAGCCACACCATCAACAGCTGGAGCGAGCTACAGGACACGCTGTTCGCCGACTGCTGGATCGAGGAGCTGGGGCGCTTCCGCTCTCGCTATGCCTACCGCGGACTTTCCGACGCCCGCTTCCCCCTGCAGACGACCCTGATGCGCCTGGGCGCGGACTATGCGGGCCTGGAGAAACACTTGTTGCGCAACTTCCGCAAGTACGCCCACCGCAGGGTCGTCGAGCGGGATTCGGTCTGGCACTGGCTGTCGGTGGCGCAGCACTATGGGCTGCCCACGCGTCTGCTGGACTGGACTTACTCCCCCTTGGCGGCGCTGCACTTCGCCACCGCACACCTCGACAAGTTCGATCGCGACGGCGCGGTTTGGGGCGTGAACTACCTGCTGGCCCACCAGCTCGTGCCGGATCGCCTGCGCGCCAGGCTGGACCAGGAAGGCGCGAACGTCTTCACCGTCGAGATGCTGTCCGAGGAGGTGAAGACCCTCCAGGAGCTCGATGCCCTTTCCCCCGAGCCTTTCGCCCTGTTCTTCGAGCCCCCCTCCATCGACGACCGGATCGTCAACCAGTTCGCCTTCTTCTCCGTGATTTCGGATGTCCGGACATCCCTCGACGACTGGCTGACAACACACCCCGGGGTCTGGCGCAGGATCATCATCCCCGCAAAGCTGAAATGGGAGATCCGCGACAAGCTGGACCAGTCCAATGTGACCGAACGCGTCCTCTTCCCAGGGCTCGAGGGACTCACCGCCTGGCTCAAGCGCCACTACAGCCCCAGGACCTGAGAGCATGCGAGTGCCGGGCCGGGAGCGACGGCTTCCGGCGCCCTCGAAATCCCCCCTCAGGGACTCGCGCCCAGGCCCCTTTTCACGACCCCTTGGATGTGCCCAGCGGCCGAGCCGAGGACCAGGCCTCGGACAGGTCCTTGACCGAAGCGTCCCGGCTGGAGAGGGGCTCGAGGCCGAAGCGCCTCTCGATGGTCCCGAGGATGGAGGTCGTGTCGTACAGGGTGTGGTCCACTGCGGCGGGGGCAGGCAGCAGGGGCGAGAGCAGGAGCGCAGGGACGCGGGTACCGGGGCCCCAGATATCGTGGGGACCCGGCGCCCCGCCCTGCCCCGGCGGCGGCACATGGTCCCATTGGCCGCCGAACTCGTCGGAGGTGAGGATGATGAGGGTATCGGGGGCGCAGGCGCTGGCCTCGATCGAGCGGATCAGGTCCAGCGCATGCTGCGCGCCGACGGACTCGCTCGCATACCCCGGGTGCTCGTTGTCCGCCCCAATCGGTTTCACGAAGCTCACCGGCTTGAGCCGGCAGGCATCCCCGGAGGCGCCCACCAGCTGCATGAGCCCCGCCTCATCCTTCAGGTGCGCCTTGCGGTTGGCGCGTCCCGCGGCCGTGCCGGGATCGAAGGCGGCGTAGTAATTGAATGGCTGATGGTGGAACTGAAAGAGCCGGTTTGGGCAGTGGGGGGCGACGGCCCCCTGCTGGGTCGCCGGGTCCGAGCAGCGCTTCCCATCCTCATTGGTCCACCCGGGGGCCCCCACGTCGCCGTTTGCGTTTGACCAGCCCCCGGAGTACCAGGCCCAGTCGACCCCGGCGGTGCTCAGGGCATCCCCGATGGTGGGATTGACCTGAGGTCGCAGGCGCTTCGCCTCGGGGGCCCCCGGCGCATAGGGCTGGAAGGCGGGCTGGATGGTATTGACGGCGTAGCTCCCGCACGCAAGTCCGAGGCTCTTCACCTTTTCCGTGCAGGGTGCGGTGAGAGGGGCGGAGTCCTTCGCCTTGACCTCCCCTTCGGGCTTGTAGAGCGGGTACACGGCGGGCATTCCGTTCGCATCCAGCACCGCGTGCAGATCGTCCGCAGAGCCGTCCGCGACCGCATGCTTGAAGACCGGGGTAGCCGCCGCGACCAGCCAGTGATGATTCAGCAGGGACCCGCCGAAGGCCGCCTGAAAGAAACGG
>JARRNE010000282.1:0-4472 GCA_037385305.1 Chromatiaceae bacterium
CAGTTTTGAGCCCGTATGCTGGTCGCCGACCCCCTCCACCTGCGCCAACACCAGCAGGCCCTTGACGCTAATCCGTTTTGACCCTCCCTGCGCTAAGAAAATTGACCCTTCCCATGATCTGAGCTGACCTGCTCACCATTCTGACCCACCCCGGAAAGAGCCACGGATCGGCGTACAACCACCGCTGCTTTGAGAGACGAGGGCTCCAGTGGTGGTGATGGAAAAAAGTCGATGCCGGTGCTGTGGAAAAACGTTCCGACCCCGGCCGCAAGTCCCCAACCAGAAATATTGCTCGCAGCGAGCGTGTCAGAACGCCAGAAAGCGGGCGTGGCAAAAGGACAAGCGGGAGCGGGATCCGGACTACCGAGAGAACCAGCGTTCGGCACAGAAACGCTGGGCTGCTCGTAATCCGCACTACTGGCGCCGGTGGCGGGAAGGCCACCCGGCATACCAGGAGCGCAATCGCCACCAGCAAATCGAGCGTAATGCCCGGCGACAGGCCCGGGCAGAGGACGTCGAGCAGCCATCCTCGGGGACGCGTCGCGCAATTGCAAAGAGTGACGTGTGGACGGCTGAAACAAGGTTGGATTCAGGCACTTACCGGGTGGTGCCATGGGTCGCTGGAGCTGATTGCAAAGATGGACGCGCCATCCCTGGAAATCTTTTCGTAATCAGCCGGATAGAGGAGATAAGCGCGTGATTGCAAAGAGAGGACTTTATGGTCCAGAGCGCTGATCGGGGGTACGGTGGCGCGCATGAACAGCCACAGCAATGCCCCCATCGAAGTCGATCTGCACCGCCTGGATCGGCGGTTCGAATCGGCGCGCATCGTCGATCCGCCGGGCATTCGCAAGCTGGCTTTGTCGGTGCAAGCCGACGGACAGCGCGAGGCGATCCTGGTCGTTGAAAGCTCTGATCGGTTGGTGTTGGTCGATGGCTACCGGCGGGTACAAGCCCTCGGCCAGTTGGGCCGGGACCGGGCCCTGGCCCGGATCGCCGAGGGCAGTCTCAATGACGCGGTGATGCAGGTCATCCGGGAGCATCAAGCCCGTTCTTTGCAGCCGATCGAAGAAGCGTGGCTACTGGCCGGTTTGGTGGACGAGGGGCTTTCGCAACAGGCGATCGCAACGGCTTTGGGCAAGGACAAGAGCTGGGTAAGCCGCCGCTTGGCTCTCGTCAGTGCGCTGCCCGAGTCCTTTCAGGACGCCGTGCGTTCGGGGGAAATCACGAGTTGGGCCGCCAACCGGGTTCTGTTGCCGTTGGCGCGCGCCAACGAGGCCGATGCCGAGGCTCTGCTCTCTGCGATCCGCCAGGAGCCGCTCTCGACCCGCGCTTTGTCGACTTGGTTCGCGCATTACCAGCAGTCCAACGGCGTACAGAGGGAACGGATGCTCCAGCAGCCCCACCTGTTCCTCAAAGCGCTGAACGAGGAGCAGGCCAAGTCCAAGGACAAGCGCCTCGGCGAAGGCCCGGAAGGCCAATGGCTGGCCGATGTGCGCGCCCTGCAGGGGCTCATCAAACGCTTAGCGAAGCAACTGCCTAGGGTCTTCGATCCCGCCCAGAACCCCGCGCGTAGGCAAGAGCTGCGCGCTGCCTTCGACCAAGCCACTCGCGCCTTCGAGAAGCTCCGCCAACGATTGGGGTCCCACGATGCTATCCCACGAGAAGAGAGAAGCCCTGCTCGCGCTCCATCGCCAGGGCGTCCCCCTGCGGGAGATCTGCCGCCTGTTGAAGATCTCGCGCAACACGGTGCGCCGGGCGCTGCGCGAGAGGGGCCCGTCCCCAAGCGCGCCGACCCGCAAGTGGCAGAGCGTTGTCTCGCAGCTGCCCGAGCTGTACTCGAGGGCTCGGGGCAATGCGGTCCGCATCCAGGAGTTGGTCGCCGCGGAGATCGGGGTAAAGATCCCGTACAGCACCCTGACGCACCTGCTGCGTCGTGAGCAGCTAAGCGCCCCGGCCCCGAAACGCAGCGGAATTTACCACTACGAACCCGGTGCCGAGATGCATCAGGACACCTCCCCGCACCGCCTCGAGATCGGTGGCAAGAGCCTTACCGCACAATGCGCCGGGCTGATTCTGCCGTTCAGCCGGTTCGGCTTCGTGCAGTATTACCCCGCCTTCACCCGCTTCGAGGCCAAGGTCTTCTTGACCGCTGCCTTTCGCTTCCTCGGTGGTACTTGCCCGCGTTGCACCATCGACAATACCAGTGTCCTGGTCGTCGCCGGCAGTGGCCCGGAGGCGACCATCGCGCCCGAAATGCAGGCCTTCGGGGAGCATTTCTCGGTGCGCTTTATCCCCCATGCGATCGGCCATGCTGATCGCAAGGCGCACATCGAACGTCTGTTTTCCTTTGTGCAAGGCAACTTCCTGGCGGCCCGTACCTTCGCCGATTGGGCGGATCTGAATGCCCAAGCCTTGCATTGGTGCGAGGCGGTGGCCAACCACAAGGTCAAGCGCGAGCTCGGCACCAGCCCGCGCGCCGCCTTCGAGCAGGAGCGTCCCTCTCTGCAACCCCTGCCGATCTATATCCCTCCGGTCTACGACATCGTCCATCGTGGTGTCGATACCCAGGGCTATGTTCATCTCGACACCAATCGCTATTCGGTCCCGGAGCGCCTGGTGGGCAAGCAGGTGGAGGTGCTCAAGTACTTTGAGCGCGTCGTCGTGCACTTCCAGGGCAAGCCGGTGGCCGAGCACGTACGACGAATCGGGCAGCGCTACGCTCGTGCGACGCTCAAAGGGCACCACGGCCCCCTCGGGGGATGGCACCAACACCCCGGCCCTTCACCACAAGAGCAACAGCTCAGCGGTCAGCACGAGGTTCTCGATCGCTACGTGGCCGAGCTCAAGAAACGCTCTCCCGGGCGTGGCGTGGCCAAGCTCAAACGTTTGCTCAACCTCCAGCGGACCTACCCTGCCGCGCCGTTCCTGGCTGCGATCGAGCAGGCCGCAAAGTACGGACTCTATGATCTGGGTCGCTTGGAGGCGCTCATTCTCAAGCAGGTCGCCGGCTCCTTTTTCGACCTCGAGGTCTTGGACTGATGCGCGAGGAGATCCGCAAGCTGTTGCTCGAGCTGCGCCTGAAGGGGATGGAGCAGCACCTCGATACGATCCTCGACCAGGCCGAGCAAACTGGGCAGGCACCGGCCGAAGTCGTCGTACGGTTGCTCAAGGAAGAATACCGCTACCGCCAGGAACGCAGCTTCCAGTACCGCCTCAAACAGGCCAAGCTGCCTTGGGATTGGACGCTCGACACCTTCCCTTTTGACCACCAACCGGGGGTCCAGGCTCATCAGATCCGCGCCCTCGGTGACCTCGGCTTTGTCGGGCGTGCGCAGAACATTGTCTTCATCGGTCCCCCGGGGACCGGCAAGACTGGGCTGGCCTTGGGGCTGCTGCGACAGGCCCTGATCAACGGCTATCGCGGGCGCTTCTACAACGCCCAGGACCTCATCGATGAGCTCTATGCCTCTTTGGCCGATAGCAGCACTACGCGCGTGCTCAACCGCTCGAGTGCTTATGATCTATTGGTCATCGACGAGCTCGGCTATCTGACTTTGAAGCCCGAGCAGGTCAATGCCTTCTTCAAGCTTCTGGATCAGCGCTACGGGCGCACATCCACCCTGATTACCACGAACCTGCCGTTTGATGAGTGGTATCAGCTCTTCCAGCGCAAGTCCCTGGTCGATGCCATGCTCGACCGCCTCCAGCACCACTGCATTACGATCCGCATTGATGGCCCATCGTTAAGAGCCCCGGATCCATCTTCTAGCTCGTGAACCCTGCTTGCTCCTGATCGCCCCTCCGGGGATAGTCCCGGGCAGCGATCTCCACTTCATTTTTCTCCTCACCAACTGCAGCTCCGGTAACTCTGATCAGCTCGTGGCTCAGCCTCAACTTGCCAAGCTGCCGTACAACACAACTGGAAACAACGATCAACCTCCGTGCACTTTCTGGGTCAGTTTTTCTTAGCGCTAGAGGGTCAATTTACGTGAGCGTCGAGGCCTTGTGTGGGTGCCAAAATATCGATACCGGATTCTAACGGGCCGGGTCGCGGAAGAGGTATCGCGGTGCGTTCGGGCGTTTTCCGAGCAGCAGAAAGCCGAGGTCGTGGAGCTGAACATCCAAGTTGATCACGTCCATCTGTTGGCGATGATTCCGCCGAAAGTGTCGGTGTCGGACTATGTAGGCACTGTAAAAGGGCGAACCGCGATCAGAGTGTTCAACAAGTTTCGTGAGCTCAAGAGGAGGCCCTACTGGGGCAATCATTTCTGGGCCCGCGGATACTGCGTTGACACCGTTGGGTTAGATACGGAGAAGATACGCGCGTACGTGTTGTACCAAGAAAAGAAAGAGAAAGAAGCCGAACAGCGCGGCTTCGACTTCTAAAAATCCACTTAGCCACAGGGGACAACAAGCCGTGCCTCCTCAGGGGGCAAGGCATACTACCCCCTTCTAGGGGTTAACCCAAA
>JARRNE010000283.1:0-9424 GCA_037385305.1 Chromatiaceae bacterium
CCAAGTATCACATCGATACCTGGCGCGGCGCCCGCAACAGCTTCAACTCGTCCACCTTCATCCGCTTCTGACGAGGCGGCCCGCTGGGCGACAGAGCGTGCCGCAGGCGCCCCCGGCTCGCCCTCTCCTTAGGGAGAGGGATGGGGACAGGGTAACAACCAGATCGAGGTCGCTATGAAGTTTGCCATTCAGATCAACGAGGGACCTTACCAGCACCAGGCATCGGACTCGGCGTATTACTTCACCAAGGCCGCGCTGGAGAAGGGCCATGAGATCTTCCGTGTCTTCTTCTATCACGACGGCGTCAATAACGGGACCCGGCTTACCACGCCCCCGCAGGACGACCGCAACATCGTCGAGCGTTGGGCGGAGCTAGGCGAAAAGCACGCCCTCGATATGGTTGTCTGCGTTGCCGCGGCGCAACGCCGCGGCATCGTCGACGAGGGGGAGGCCAAGCGCAACGGCAAAGACGCCACAAACATCCATCCCCGGTTCCGCATCTCCGGTCTCGGGCAGCTGGTCGAGGCGGCGATCCAGTCGGAGCGCCTCGTGGTCTTCGGTGACTAAGGAGGTGCACCGTGTCTGAAGTCGTCAAGAAATACCTGTACGTCAACCGCAAGGCCCCCTACGGAACCATCTACGCCTGGGAGTCCCTGGAGGTCGTTCTCATCGGCGCCGCGTTCGATCAGGAGGTCAGCCTGATGTTCCTGGACGACGGCGTCTTCCAGCTGACCAAGGGTCAAGACACCACCGGCATCGGGATGAAGAACTTCTCGCCCACCTACCGGTCGCTGGGTGACTACGAGGTCAAGAACATCTACGTGGATCGGAATTCCCTGGAGTCCCGCGGTCTGACGCAGGATGATCTTGTCAAGGTGGCCTGGGAGGACTGGGAGAGCGGCGAGGAGAAGGAAGACATCGTCGAGGTGGTCGACAGCGCGCGTGTCACCGAGCACATGGACGAGTCTGACGTCATCTTCAGCTTCTAAGGAGGGGACCGATGAGCATCCTGCACACTGTCAATAAATCACCTTTTGAGCGTAACTCCCTTGAATCATGCCTGAAGTTCGCCCAAGGCGGGAGCTCGGTCCTGCTGATCGAGGACGGCATCTACGCCGCCCTCAAAGGGACGTCTGCGGAAGGGCAGGTGAAGGCTGCCCTCGACAACCTGAGCGTCTACGTGCTCGGTCCCGACCTCGCGGCCAGGGGCTTCCACCAAGAGCGCGTCATCGAGGGAGTCGAAGTGGTGGACTATGCCGCATTCGTGGATTTGGCCGCGGAGAACGACAAGGTCCATGCCTGGTTGTAAATTTGAACTTCTACCGAGAGGAGAATCGTCATGCCGATCGAAGTCGCTGGTAAGACCCTTGGGACCGACGAGGAGGGCTACCTCGCCAACATCAACGAGTGGGTCCCGGAAGTTGCCGACGTCATGTCCAAGGAGGACGGTCTGGATCTCACCGACGAGCACTGGGACATCATCAACTTCCTGCGCGAGTACTACGAGGAGTATCAGATTGCCCCCGCGGTGCGCGTGCTGACCAAGGCGGTGGGCAAAAAGCTGGGGAAGGACAAGGGCAACAGCAAGTACCTGTACGGTCTGTTCCCTTACGGTCCCGCGAAGCAGGCGTGCCGTTACGCCGGTCTGCCAAAGCCGACCGGTTGCGTCTGATCGCCTAGCGAGGCCGGGGGCGTTTTGTCGCCCCTGGCACTCCTTGGACAGCTCCACTGAAGGTAGCGGAAACATGTCGTTTCTGACGGTTCTTTACGCCTCTTTGTTTTACTTCGCAGCTGCGGTCCTGGCGGCCGGCCTCACGTATAAGGTCGTGCAGTATGCCCGCACCCCTGCGCCCCTGAAGATTCCAACCACTCCCGCCCCGACGACGAGGAGCGGCGTCGTCTTCCGGATCGCCCGCGAGGTTGTGCTGTTCGAGAGCCTCTTCAAGGGCAGCAAGTGGACCTGGATCTTCGGCTGGATGTTCCACTTCGGCCTCTTTCTCGTCCTGCTGCGCCATCTGCGCTATTTCATCGACCCCGTGTGGCTACCGATTCAGCTGGTCCAGCCGTTTGGCATCTACGGGGGCATCGCGATGGTCGTGGGGCTGGTCGGACTCTGGGGCCGGCAGCCGCTGCCGGCAGACCTAGTGCTGATGCTCCATCTGCTGCTCGTCATCGGTCTGATGCTCATCTTCCCGTTCAGCAAGCTGCTGCACGGCCCCGGGCTGTTCTTCAGTCCGACGCGCAATCAGGTCGACAACCCCCGTGAGCAGCGGCACATCGCCGACTGGGCGCGGAGATTGGAGCAGTCGTAGGGAACCGGAACCGGGTTGCGGAGTGCCCATGTCGCTGAAGAGGTCGAACCATGGCAAAGGTAAACTTTGAAGTTCCCGAGCTGAACCGGTACGCCGAGATCCCGGCTGTCACGCCGGGGGTGATGTCCCACAGCAAGCCGTATATGGCCAAGTCGGAGTTCCAGGCGGATCTCGGCTTCCCGGGCGAGCTGGTCGACGACTGGCAGAAGAAGGCGATCGCCAAGATGGGCGAGCTGCTCGGCAAGTACCGCTCGCTGCAGGTCTACCTGGACTCGTGCGTGAAGTGTGGCTCCTGCACGGACAAGTGCCATTACTACCTGGGCACAAACGATCCGAAGAATATGCCCGTGGGGCGCCAGGATCTGATGCGTAAGGTCTACCGGCGCTACTTCACCCTCGCGGGCAGGTACTTTCCAAAGCTGGTGGGTGCGGAGGACTTCAGCAAAGAGGTTCTGGACGACTGGTACAGCTATTTCCACCAGTGCTCCCAGTGCCGCCGCTGCTCCGTCTTCTGCCCCTACGGCATCGACACCGCCGAGATCTCCATGGCGGCGCGCGAAATCATGGACAGCATCGGTGTTGGGCAGAAGTACTGCAACGAGATCATTGGTAAGGTCTACAAGATCGGGAACAACCTGGGGCTACCGGGTCCCGCGTTGGCGGACACCCTGGAGGGTCTCGAGGAAGACGTGTACGACGAAACGGGGGTCAAGGTGCGCTACCCCCTGGACGAGGAGGGTGTGGAAATCCTCCTGGTCACGCCGTCCGCGGACTTCTTCGCCGAGCCGCACGTGGACGGCCTCATCGGCTACGGCAAGGTGTTCCATGAGGCCGGGGTGAGCTGGACGATCAGCTCCTACGCTTCCGAAGCGGCCAACTTCGGCATGTTCATCGGCTCCTACGAGAACATGCGCCGCGTGGCACAGCGCATTCGCAAGGCGGCGATCGACCTCAAGGTGAAGCGTATCGTGTTCGGCGAGTGCGGCCATGCCTGGCGGGTCGCGTACAGCTTCCTCAACACCCTGGCCGGCCCGTGGGACTTCCTCGATCCGCGCTACCCGGTGCCGCAGCACATGTGCGAGTTCACCTACGACCTCATGAAGCAGGGGAAGCTGAAGCTCGACAAGTCGCAGAACGACGACATGGTCCTGACCTACCACGACTCCTGCAACGTGGCGCGGGCCTCGCGCATGGGCGACACCCCGGGCGGCCAGTTCGACATCCCCCGGGCGATCATCAAGGCCACCTCCAACCATTTTTTTGATATGGAGGAGGAGACCATCCGCGAGCGCACCTTCTGCTGTGGGGGAGGCGGCGGGGTGCTCACGGACGACCTGATGGAGGTGCGGGTCAAGGGCGCCAAGCCGCGGGTGGAGGCCCTCAACAACGTGATGCAGGAGAAGGGCGTCACCCACATGGCCGCGATCTGCGCCATCTGCAAGAGTCAGTTCACCAAGGTTCTGCCCTTCTACGGGATGAAGATGGACCAAATCGTGAGCGTGCACCAGCTTGTGTCCAACGCGATCATCCTGACCCCCGGGGAAGACGACGAAGAGGCGGAGGATGCGGACGAGGCCGCGTGATCTCGGGAGATGCTTCCACTGAGGCCCGCGCCGGTGCGCGGACTCCGGACAGACCAAACACCACACGCATCGGTAAACGGAGAGGAGAGTGATCGATGGCAACCCCTCGCGATGAAATGAATACCAAGCTTTCCTGGCGCCGCTTCGAAGACGGCGACCATGTGTGGGACAAGTTGACCGAACAGATCTTCGTTCAGGACACCTCGCACAAGTGTCCCACTTACGTGCACAAGACACCGCCTTGCCAGGGCAGCTGCCCGTCCGGTGAGGACATCCGCGGCTGGCTGGCCATCGCGCGTCAGCAGGAGATGCAACGAGGTTGAGGACTTTGTCGGCATCAACGCGGTGGAGCAGTTCATCGGGGACTTCGCGATCGCCAACCGTTTCAAGTTCGAGGCCGGTGCGGATACGGGCAAGAAGGTCGCCATCATCGGCGGTGGCCCGGCGGGCCTCGCTGCTGCATACCAGCTCCGGCGCAAGGGCCACGCCTGCACCATCTTCGAGGCCAACGATGGACTCGGCGGCATGTTCCGCTACGGCATTCCGGGCTATCGGGTGCCGCGCGACAAGCTGGACGCCGAGATTCAGCGGATCTTGGACATGGGCCAAGTGGAGTGCCGCTTGAATGTGAAGGTCGGCGTCGACGTCAAGGTGGAGGACCTGGAGAAGGAATTCGGTGCCATCCTATGGGCGATGGGCTGCCAGTCCGGCCGCGGTCTGCCCGTTCCGGACTGGGAGGGCACCCCCAACTGCGTCTCCGGCGTGGCCTTCCTCAAGGCCTTCAACGAGGGGCGCATGAAGGTCACGGCCGAGAAGGTGGTGTGCGTCGGCGGCGGCGACACCTCCATCGACGTGGTCTCCGTCGCCCGGCGCCTCGGGCATATCACGAAGGAGGGCATGAAGGACCTGCCGGAGACCGTAATCCACGACGGCTATGTCGCCCACGACGCGGCCGCCAGCGCTGCGGCACAGGGCGCCCACGTGACCCTGACGTCCCTGTTTCCCCGGCGGGAGATGACCGCCTCCGAGCACGAGGTGCACGACGCCCTGACCGAGGGCGTGACGGTCCTGGACGGCGTGATGCCCGTGCAGCTCATCAAGGCTGCTAACGGCCGTGCGACGGGGCTTAAGATCGCCGATTGCGTGATGCAGGATGGCCGGCCCACCCCGGTGGAGGGGACGGAACGGGTCCTCGAGGCCGACCTGATCGTCGCAGCCATCGGTCAAGGCGGCGATATGACGGGTCTGGAGACGTTCGACAACGGCCGCGGACTGATGAACGCGGACAAGTTCTATCAGGTGCCGGACAAGGCCGGCCACTTCGTCGCAGGCGACATCATCCGTCCCCACCTGCTGACGACGGCCATCGGGCAGGCGTCGATCGCCGCCGACTCCATCGACGAGTACCTGCGGCAGGAGGAGCACAAGCGCCGTCCCAAGGTCGATGTGCACCATTTCGACCTGCTGCGCAAGATGGAGGAGGCCCACTTGGCGCCCGAGCATTTCGACGCCACGGATCGTGGCGATATGCGCGGGACCTCTGATGGCAACTGGGCGATTCACAATTACGAGGACCGCGCCGGGGCCGAGGTCATCCCTCACGACGAGCTCTTCCTGGGCCACTTCGGGTTCCATGCGCGCACCCTCCGCAAGGAAGAGGTCCCGACGGCCGAGGAGGTCATCGGTCACTTCAAGGAGCGCGTCATCGGCCTGTCGGAGGCTGAGACCATCGATGAGGCCAAGCGCTGCATGAGCTGCGGCATGTGCTTCGAGTGCGACAACTGCGTGATCTTCTGTCCCCAGACCGCGGTCTACCGTGTGGACAAGCGCAGCCGCACCACGGGGCGCTACGTGGCGACCGATTATGCCAAGTGCATTGGTTGTCACATCTGTGCCGACGTCTGCCCGACCGGCTACATCAAGATGGGGTTGGGTGAGTAATCAAGTCCGGAGATGCCGATGGCAAATGCCGTAATAAGGGGCAGCCTCCTGTCCGTCGGTCTGGCCGGGGCGCTGTGCGCCCTGGCGGCGCAGGCGGCCGGGGACTCGCACGTGGTCCCCGGATCGCGGGCTGCGACGCTCGAGCATTGCGTCGCCCCCACGCCCTTCATGCGACGCAATCATATGGAGCTGCTTCTGCATCAGCGCGATATCACGGTGCACACGGGGGTGGTGTCCACAAAGTACAGCATCGTCGACTGCGTGGCCTGTCACGTGAGCTATACCGGCGAGCACAAGCCCATCCCGATCAATGGGGAGGGACAGTTCTGCGATACCTGTCATGAGGACGCAGCCGTCCAGATGGACTGCTTCGAGTGTCACGCGACCGTACCGGTGCCCGCACCGAAGAACGGCGTGGCGGGGGGCCCCCACGGCGGGCTTGTGCGCGACGCCGTCGCGCTCAGCGGCTCCGTGCTGCACCCTGAGGGACCTGAGGAGGGCAACCGGCCATGAAGGAGACCAGCGAGCGAATCGACCAGCAGCGGCGTGCGTTCATCGCCACGGCGGCGGGTGGCGCCGCGGCCACTGTCGTGCCCGGTGTCCTGCTGTACACCGTGGCCGGCGCCGAGCCCCGGTCCGAGCCCGTCACCAGCGCGGTGCGCTGGGGCATGCTGATCGACACCGCCAAGTGTGCCGACGGCTGCAGCGCCTGTGTGACGGCCTGTGATGAGGAGAACGGGCTCAACCTCCAGCAGAAGCCGGAGGGGGAGAGCGAGGAGAAGTGGGAGCGGCAGAAATCCGTGTGGATCCGCAAGGTCCGGGTTCGGGACAACCTGAGCGGACACATCAGCAATCTTCCGCTCATGTGCCAGCACTGTGAGCATCCGCCGTGCGTGGACGTCTGCCCGACCGGCGCCTCCTTCAAGCGTGCCGACGGGATCGTGCTGGTGGACCGGCATACCTGCATCGGGTGCCGCTACTGCATGCTGGCCTGTCCCTACAAGGCGCGCTCCTTCATCCACGAGCGGGTGGAGTCGAAGCTCTCACGCGTGCCCCGGGGCAAGGGGTGCGTGGAGAGTTGTACGCTCTGCGTGCAACGGCGCGATGATGGCGAGGCGTCGACTGCCTGTGCGGATGCCTGCGCGCGGGAGGGTCACAAGGCCATCGTGTTCGGGGACATCAAGGATTCCGAGAGCCCCCTGAGCAGGCGGCTCGCCAGCATGGCGACGCGGCAGATACGCGAGGACCTGGCCTTGAACACCGGCGTTCGCTATTCGAACGTCTGACGCCCCCGGAGTGGTTGATATGAAGCGAATCGTCTATCGGGAGTGGAGCGTCGCACCCCACCGCTATTGGGCGCTGCTCGGCATCTTGGCGGCCGTGGCCGGTGTCGGCGGACTCGCTGCCCTCTACATGGAGCACGAGGGCCACTGGGTCACCGGGATGACCAATCAGGTGATGTGGGGGGTCCCGCACGTGTTCGCGGTGTTCCTGATCGTGGCCGCATCGGGGGCGCTTAACGTGGCCTCCATCGGCTCGGTGTTCGGCAAGATCATCTACAAGCCCCTGGGACGGCTCTCCGGGCTGGTTGCCGCAGCGCTTCTGGTGGGCGGCCTCCTTGTGCTGGTTCTCGACCTCGGGCGGCCGGAGCGCCTCATCGTCGCCATGACCACGTACAACTTCCGCTCGATCTTCGCCTGGAACATCTTTCTCTACACGGGCTTCTTGGCCGTCGTGCTCGCCTATCTGTGGACCATGATGGAGCACAAGGGGAACCCCTACACGAAGCACGCCGGCTTCTTCGCCATGGTGTGGCGGCTGACCCTGACCACCGGCACCGGCTCGATCTTCGGCTTCCTGGTTGCGCGCCAGGCCTATGACACGGCCGTCCTCGCGCCCATGTTCATCGCCATGTCATTCAGCTACGGCCTGGCCATCTTCATGCTGGTGCTCATGTTCACCTTCGATCAGGACGGGCGCCCGATCGGGCAGGCGGTGCTGTACCGCCTCAAGAACCTGCTCGCGATCTTCATTGGGGGGGTGCTCTTCTTTGTCCTCGTCTATTTCATCACCAAGTTGTACATGGCGAAGAACACCGGGCTGGCCTTGTTCTATCTGCTCGACGGCGGTATCTACACCGCCGTGTTCTGGGTTGGCTGGATCCTCGCCGGGAGCCTGGTGCCGCTCGGCATCATCTTCCACCCGGTGCGGGGCAAGGACCCGCGCTGGATCGCCGCCGCCTGCGGGCTGGTGATCCTCGGGGGGTTGGCCAGCATGTACGTGATCATCATCGGAGGTGAGGCCTTCCCGATGCAGCTCTTCCCGGATCAAACCATCCTTGCCTCCGGTTTCTTCGACGGGGTCGGTGGCGCCCCCGCCCACTACGCCCCAAGCCTGTGGGAGGTGCTGCTCGGCCTCGGCGGCGTGGCGGTCGCCATGCTGATTACGGCCGTGGGGCTGCGGGTGCTTCAGTTCCTGCCGGAGTCGCTGGACGACCAGACGGTGGATCCCGACGCCTTGGCGAAGGCCTAAGCCTTGGCGAAGGCCTAACGGCCGTGGCGTCAGCGTCACCCGAGAGAATGTGAGTCGCTGCCGCCATGACCGTTTCCCTCCCCCGGCCCTACTGATTTGGCCCGCGAAGCGATGCTTCGGCATCTAAGACAGCCCGGACTGCCGACGCGAGCTCTTCCTTGCTATAGGGCTTATTCAGCAAAGGAAAGCCCTCTTTGCCCATTGTGCGCTCACGATTCACTTCCTCGCTGAACGCCGTCGTGAGCAAGATCTTCAACCCTCGGAACTTGTGCGAGGCCCAACGCGCGAGCATGGGGCCGTTCATGTTGCCCGGCATGACGATATCGCTGAACAGTAGATCCACGGGAACCTCGTCTTCGAGAACTTTCATTGCCCCGGCCGCATTCTCCGCTTCTATCACCCGGTAGCCGAGCCCCAAGAGACTGCGCTTCACGAGCTTGCGAACCCGCGGCTCGTCTTCTACGAGCAAGACCATCTCGGAGCCTCGCGGCGCATTCGGTGGTGTCGGTTCCGCCTCGTCTTCCTCGATGGTACGAGCGGCCTGTGGCAGCAGCACCGAGACCGTGGTGCCCTGTCCCAGTGTGCTTCTGAGCAGAAGGTCGCCTCCGGACTGCTTGGCAAAGCCGTACACCATGCTTAAGCCCAATCCGCTGCCCTTGCCCCGCTCCTTGGTGGTGAAGAATGGCTCTATGGCGCGCTCCATGTGCTCCGGTGACATGCCGATGCCCGAATCGCGAACAGCGATCACCACATAGTCGCCCGGCGCGAGCTCTGGGACTGGCGCGGCCTCGTCGAGTGCGACGCGCTCACGGATTGTCTCGATGGTAAGCGTGCCGCCCGCGGGCATCGCATCGCGGGCGTTGATGACCAGGTTTAGCAGTGCGTTCTCCAACTGGCCGGGGTCCACCAGGACCGGTGGGACCTCGTTCCCGAGGTTGATTCTCAGCTCGACGTTCTCCGTCAAGGTACGTTGAAGGAACCGCCTGACATTCCGGAGGAATTCGTTGATATCGACCCGCTTCACCTGAAGGGGCTGTTTGCGCGAGAAGGCCAGCA
>JARRNE010000284.1:0-4394 GCA_037385305.1 Chromatiaceae bacterium
CGCGCGGTGATAGAGGCCGTGCGGGATCGCCTGACCGGACAGCATCCGGTCGATCTCACAGGATAGCACCGGCGTTACCGTAGCCACAGGTGAGCAGGCCAGCGGCCCTCGGCAACACGCCGGATAGTCAGGCCGGCAGGGCAACCGGCTCCGGACCGCCTTCCGCAAGACTGCGAACCTGCACGTAGTCGACCTTTCCGGTACCGAGGACCGGCAGCCGCTCGACCCGGAGGATCGTCCGCGGGATGCTGATCTCCGCCATCCCCTGCTCGCGGGCAAAGGCGACCAGGGAGTCCCGGCTGGCCGCCCGGTTCTCGGTCACCAGCAGGAGCTGCTCCCCCTTCCTGGGGTCCGGCAGGGTGACGACTGCGTGATTGTGGTCCGGCCACAGCCTTGAGACATAGCCCTCCACTGCCGCGAGCGACACCATCTCGCCGCCGACCTTGGCGAACCGTTTCATGCGTCCCTTGATGCTGACGTAGCCCTCCGCGTCGACCGCGACCACATCCCCCGTGTCATACCAGCCGTCTTCGGCGGGCTGTAATACCCCCGGGCAGTCCGCCTTGAGGTAGCCCACCATCACATTGGGACCCTTCACCACCAGTCTGCCGCCCTCTGTGATCCCCGGCACCGGGTCGAGCCGCCACTCGATGCCGGGCATGATGCGGCCAACGGTGCCCGTGCGGCTCTGCATGGGGGAGTTCATCGCCAGGACAGGAGCGGTCTCGGTGGCTCCGTAGCCCTCGAAGATCCGCACTCCGAAGCGCTCGCTGTATACGCGGCGGGTCTCCTCCTTGAGCCGCTCCGCGCCGGTGCAGACGAAACGCACGCTGTAGAAGTCATAGGGGTGCGCGAAGCGGGCGTAGCCCGCGAGAAAGGTGTCGGTGCCGAAGAGGATAGTGGCGTTGGCCCCGTACACCATCTCCGGGACGATGCGGTAGTGCAGGGGCGAGGGATACAGAAAGACCCGTAGCCCGAACAGGATGGGGAGCAGGGTGCCCGTGCTCAGCCCGAAGGAGTGGAACATGGGCAGGGCATTGAAGACGCTGTCGTTGGGGCCGAAGTCGATGCGGGAGGCGACCTGGTACCGATTGGCCTGGATGTTGGTGTGGCTGAGGGCCACACCCTTGGGCGCGCCCTCGGTGCCGGAGGTGAAGAGGACGACTGCGGGCTGGTCCGGGTCCCGGTTGCGGCAGCTTATCCAGTACGACAGCTGAGGGAGAACCCCGGCGGCAAGACCGAGCAGCTTGTCCAGCCCCGTGATCGCCGCCCGCAGATCCTCCAGATACCGGACCTCCACGCCAGACGCGACGAGCGCCCGGCACAGACTCTGTAAGCCGGCCGTCTCCACGAAGCGGTGGGACGAGTAGACCGCGCGGATCTGGGCGGCGGTGCAGGCGAGAAGCACGTTGGCCGCCCCGGTCGAGAAGTTCAGCATGGCCGGGACGCGGCCGAACGCCTGCAGCGCAAAGAAGGTGACGCCCGCCCCGACCACATTCGGCAGCAGGACCCCGACCCGCTCGCCGTGGTCGGTTGCCCGGGCGATGCGCCGTCCGAGCACGAAGCTCGCCCTGGTCAGGCCGCGGTACGACAGCGGCCGGCGCTCCATGTCCTCCAGCACCAGGTGGCCCCCGCCCTGGGTGCGGCCGACATCGATCAGCGACTGGAACAGGGTGCGCCTGTAATCGCTGCTCTCGAATATCATCTCTGTCATCAGATCGTACAGGCGATCGCTCACGAGCTGGCGGCGCTTTCGTCCCTTCAAGTCGGGCGGGATGTCGAAGGCTCGGGGTGCGAGGAAGCGCACCGAGATCCGGGGAAACCAACGGACCCGCACCTTGCCCTCGAGGCGGGAGAAGGGCGTGTACTGGGCACCGTCCAGGCGCACCGGCAGGATCATGGCATCCGCCTTGTCCGCGATCATGCCGGGTCCCTCGTAGACCTTCATGAGGGCGCCGGTCACCGTGATCCGTCCCTCCGGGAAGATCACCACCTTCTCCCCCTGCTTGACGCTTCCCACCAGGGCCCGAATTGCCAGCGGGTTGGTCGGGTCCATCGGGTACGTCTTGGCCAGCGACAGGAAGAACTTGATGAAGCGCTGCTTCGCGATATGGCTGTCGATCGCGAAGGTGAGCTCGTCCGGCACATAAGCGGCGATCAGCACCGCGTCGAGAAAAGACAGATGATTGGCGACGATCAGCACCCGGGTGCCCGCCTCGTGCAGGTGCTTGAGGCCGCGTACGTCCACTCGATACAGCAGATCCAGCAGCCAGGCGATCAATGCCTTGACCAAGGCCCCCGGCAGCAGGCGGCTGATATAGACCGCCACGGCGGCGTTGACCGCCGCCATCAGCAGGAACAATTGCGGTACCGTGAAGCCGCGGGCAAGCAAGACGGCACTGATGGCCGCGCCCGCGACCATGAAGAGCGCGTTGACCACGTTGCTGGCGGCGATATTGCGCGCCCGGTGGCTCTCCGGGCTCCGCTGCTGCAACATGGCGTTGAGCGGCACGATGTAGAGACCGCCCGAGACCGCCACCAGCACCAGATCGGCCAGCACCCGCCAGGCTCCGGGCTCCTTGAGGAAGGCGGCGATACCGATCAGCTCACCCGCGGCCGGCGCGAGCTGGCGCGTCGATAGAAACAGGTCCGCAGCGAACAGGCTGATGCCGACCGCGCCCAGCGGGACATAGGTGGCGTGCACCTCTCCCTTGAGCAGCCGGTTGCACAGCAGGGAGCCCGCCGCGACGCCGACCGAGAAGGCAATCAGAAACAGCGTGACCACCTCCTGGTTCGCGCCGATCACATCCTTGGCGAGCGTCGGGAACAGGGAGAGGAGGGTCGCCCCCACCAGCCAGAACCACGAGATGCCGAGGATGCAGAGGAAGATGACGCGGCTCGCGCCTGCGTACCGGACGATCCGCCAGGTCTCGCGCAGGACGTTGTAGCTCACCGTCAAATCGGGGGAGGCAGGCCGGGTCGACGGGATGAAGAAGCTCGCGGACCAGCCGGCCAGCGCGACAGCCACGACCAACCCGGAGATCAGGGTGACCCCGCCGTCGGCCAGGATGACCAGGCCGCCCAGGAGCGTGCCCGACAGGATGGCCAGGAAGGTCGTGGTCTCGATCAGGGCGTTGCCACCCACCAGCTCGTCCTCTGCCAGGTGATCCGGCAGGATGCCGAACTTGATCGGCCCGAAGAAGGCCGACTGACTTCCCATCAGGAACAGGACCGCCATCAGGAGCCACACGCTGCCGAGAAAGAAGCCCAGTGCCGCCCCCGCCATCAGCACGATCTCCGCGAGCTTGATCCCGCGCGTGAGCCAGGCCTTGTCGTACTTGTCCGCCAGCTGTCCGGCTGTGGCGGAAAACAGAAAGAAGGGCAGGATGAAGATCCCACCCGCCGCCACAACCAGCACCTGAGCGTTCAGCCCCGAGCGCGCCGCCAGCACGTAGGTGATCAGGATCACCAGGGCGTTCTTGAACAGGTTGTCGTTGAAGGCCCCCAGGAGCTGGGTGATCGCCAGCGGCAAAAACCGCCGCGAGGTGAGGAGGGCGAACTGGCTGTGCTGCATCATGGTCGGATCCCGAAGCCGGGGGGTGGATGGAGAGTGTCCGCGTGGACTTGCAGGGAGAATACGTGCACCCCGACCGGGCGGGAAGCGTTGGTAACGGAGCGAGCGGTGGGCGTCACCGATATCTGATCAAGAAGGCCAGGCTGTCGTTCGCGCCATCCTCGTTCAGGGCTCTTCCGCATTGCTCGCTGCGAGGAGCTGCCAGGCGCAAGGCGATGACGCAACAACAACCGGCACAGCTTGGAGGATGGGACAAGCGCGGCGGTCCCACCAACCACTGCTGCGCCGCACCTGTCCCTACGCCCGCGCCGGTCATCTCGCTGTTGAACCGTCGGAATGGGAGGCTGTGGCCAGCTCCAGCAGGGGCACGGCGCCCCCACCCGTACCACAAGCCCGGGCCAACCCGTAACGCTCGCGGGAGTTGCTCGGGTGCCCATAGACGAGGGCCGATCGGCTCGATGCTCTGGTGTTGGCCAGCGCCAACTTACAAGACTCGCGATCTGTCAAGAGTTTTTACACATCGACGCCATTCGGCGGTTACGCCTGCCCTTCGTTTCGGAAGCGAAAACTCCATACTGTTTCAAGCGGTTCAGTGGCTTTCCTCTATGCGACCGTGTTCCTACTGTCAGGATCTTTTACAGTCAGACACCAAAGAGCCCCGGTTACCAAAATGTAACGCGCTGATTCCGAATGAAGTTGCCGTGATTTCCACAGGTTCGGAATGGTATTTGCGCTAACCAATTCGCCAGCGATGGCACCTGGTGGCGACCAGATAAGCGTAGAGGCCGGCGAATCGGCGGGCAGGACGACAGCGGGGGAC
>JARRNE010000285.1:0-4377 GCA_037385305.1 Chromatiaceae bacterium
ACCATCGATCAAGTCCCCTTGAGACACCGCTGCTTCAGCGTCGCCGATTTTCATCGCATGGGCGAGGCCGGCATCCTGGGCGAGGACGAGCGCCTCGAGCTCATCGAGGGGGAGATCATTGAGATGACGCCGATCGGCAGCCCGCATGGCGGGCGTATCAAGCGACTCAACCGTCTGTTGACCCAAGCCGTTGGCGAGCAGGCCATCGTCGCCGTTCAGGACCCCGTCGTCCTCGGCGAGCACTCCGAGCCCGAGCCCGACCTCGCGCTGCTGCGCCCGCGCGCGGACTTCTACACCAGCTCGCATCCGCAGGCAGCGGACGTGCTGCTGCTGATCGAGGTCGCCGACAGCAGCCTCCCGACCGACCGTGACATCAAGGTGCCGCTCTATGCCCGCCACGGCATCCCGGAGGCTTGGATCGTGGCCATCGGCGAGCGTCAAGTGCTGCGCTTCGCGCTGCCCGATCAGGGGGACTACCAGGTGCGGGAGACCATCGACCTGAGCCGGCCCACGTCCCTGCCGGGGCTGCCGCACTGTGCCCTCGATCTGGCACCCTTGTTCCGATGAGGGAGAGCGCTAAAAACCGGGGGATCTGGTAGTCCAAGGCGCAACATCGGCGTACGTTCGGGGTAGAGTCCTGCCATCAGGAGGGGATCATGCCCGGCGTCTATCAGCTCTGTGTTTGCCTCTAACTGAAACCAGACCCCCCGGTTTTTAGCGCTCTCCACATTCGAGGGCACGATAGCCAACCCGTAGCAGCCGAAATGCTTCTATCGCGATCCTTGGATTAAGATCACCTCGCAGCTGCGCCTCGCTGTGGCGTGCGCATGCGCCACGGCTACATCGCCGGGGCACTTACAGAGCTGCTCGACGTTAGTGCCCGCGAAGCTCGTGCCTTGCGGGATGGGGAGCTGCCCGAGGAGCGCGCCGACGAGCTGAAGCAGCAGCTGCTCAGGACGGGGATACCGCTTTGAATCTTGTGTCTACCACGTCGCCGCGCTCAGCGGCCGCGAGCCTGCTCAGCCGTTGGCGAGCCGCTGCACCTGCAAGGGAGCAAAGCGCGAGTACTCGGCAGGTCGTGTGTCGTTTACCCTCAATCGCTCCTTCAACGCGTTCTATGCCTCGCAGGGAAGATCCCAGATCATGAGCGACAGCCCGATTCGCACCGCACCGCTCTCCCGCCAGGACCACCTGTTGCAGGACAAGCTGATCGAGGACATTGCCGGGCAGAGCGCGCGGATGGACGAGCTTGCACGCCAGGTCATCGCCCTGGAGCTGGCCGTTCCCGGCATCTTCGCGACAGCTCTGAAGCTGGTCGCCGGAGACAAGGGAACGGTCGCGACCGGCATCTGGCTCTACCTCACCTTTGCCTGCTGGGCACTGGCCCTGGCGCTGGCGCTGATCAGCCTGGTCCCGCGCAGGTATCCGGTCGACATGAGCAGGCTGTTTGCCGACGAAGGGAATGGTGCGCTCAGCATCGAGGGTTTTTTTCGACACAGCGCGTTGCACAAGCGCAGGTTCTTGCTCCCTTCCTGTTTGCTGTTCTTCGCCGGTATCTGCTGTGCGGCCGCCACCGTGTTGTGATGTGCTGCAGGCACGTGGCCGCATGCTGTTTGGAGACAGACAACGCGGCGATTGGAGACAAGGGCAAGGAGTGAATGATCATGAGAACACGCCCATCCTTCCAATGCTGGCAGTGCGAGCGCGTCTTCGGACAAGTGGTCGATCTCGAAGGCGAGCCGGTGCTGCGGCTCGAGTGCCCCTACTGCGGCGCCGAGTGCAAGGTCGACATGGCCCCGTACAGGCAGCGGGTCGTCACGGTGACAAAAGACGAGGCGGCCGGTCCGAGCACCGTTCGCTACGAGCTGCCCGAGACCATCCCGACGTTTAAGCCGGGGGATGAAGAGCCTGAGCAGGAGGCGTAGCCATGGCCATGACTGTCGCCGAGCATCCCCTGGTGATTCGCCCCCCGGCCGACCTGATCCGGAAGCAACCGGGACTTAAGCGACTGGCCACGGATCTCGCCCTGCGCTACGCCCATCGTGAGCTTGTCACCGAGGACAGGCTCCGGGCCATGGGCGAAGGCCTGTGGCGAGCCCTGGACACGAGCGATCTCTTCGATCAGGCGCGGGCAGCGGCGGGGCTTGGGATCCTTCCCATCGTCATCGAGTCCTCGGAGCCGGCAGTGCTCCAGCTCCCCTGGGAGACCCTGCACCATCCCGAGCTGGGCTTCCTCGGCCGGGACCCGGCCTTTGCCCTGTCCCGTCGCCCGGTCCCACCCCCGGACCGGGCGCCAGTCCCGGCGCCAGGCCCCCTGCGCGTGCTGCTGTTTACCTCCCTGCCCGAGGACCTGAACCCGGAGCACAGTCGACTGGACGTCGAGTCCGAGCAGGCGGCTGTGCAGGAGGCCCTCGCCCCCTGGGTCGCCGAGGGCTGGGTGGATCTGCACATGCCCAACGACGGGCGCCTGGCGACCCTGGCCGCCGAGATCCGTTCCTTCCAGCCCCATCTGGTGTTCCTGAGCGGCCATGGTCGATTCCTTGAGCAACCGCTTGGCGACGAGGCGGCCCACGGGGTCTTCGTCTTCGAGGGTCTGCACGGAGAATCCGACTCTGTGCTGGACACCAAGATCGCCGCCGCCTTCGTCGGCTCGGCGGTCCAGTGCCTGGTGCTCTCCGCCTGCGAGTCCGGCAAGGCGGCTTCCGATGCCTTAAACAGCGGGCTCGCGCGCCAGCTCAGCCTGCGCGGCCTGCCCCACGTGGTGGGCATGCGCGAGTCGGTGCTGGACCGCGCCGGCATCCAGCTCGCCCGGGCCTTCTGCGATGCGCTCGCCCGCCAGGAGCGCGTGGACGTGGCCCTGCAGGCGGCGCGCGGTGCCATCATCCGGCCCCTGGAAGGGGGCGTCTGGCGCGACGCTCAGGACGCCGCCTTGGCCGAGCTGTCCCTGGGCCAGTGGTGTCTGCCCATGCTGCTCAGCGCCGACCCGGGCCGACCATTGATCGACTGGGGCTTCCAACCGCAGCCGCCGACGGCGCGTCTGGCGAGCCAGTCCCTCGACACCGTGACCCTGCCGCCGCGCTTTCTCGGCCGACGCAAGGAGCTGCGTGCCCTCGAGGGCGATCTGAGCGCGGGCCGGCGGCGCCAGCTGCTGATCACCGGCCCCGGCGGTCAGGGCAAGACGGCCCTGGCCGGCAAGCTCGCGCAGGGGCTCCAGCGAGCCGGGTGGACGGTCCTGGCCTGGGCGGCACGTCCGGAGAACTCCTGGGACGACTTCCGTTTCGAGCTGGAGCTCGCCCTCTCGGAGGACAACGCCCAGCGCTACACGCGCATGGAGGGGAAGTGCCGGGATGAGGCGTGCCGGGCAAAGCTCCTGCTGCGCCTCTTGCTGACCCAATTCGGCAAACGCATGGTGCTGCTCCTGGACAACCTGGAGTCCCTGCAGCGACCCGACACCCTGACCCTTGACGACAGCGCGGATGGTGCGGCCGCCGGCGCTTGGATTTCCGAGGCCAAGCAGCTCTCGCAGCAAGGGCAGATCCTGCTGCTCACCTCCCGCTGGCGCCTGCCGGACTGGCCCGAGGGAGACCACTGGCCGCTGGAGCATGCGAGCTACGGCGATTTCCTCCAGCAGGCCAGAGCCCTGCAGCTGCCGGTCGGCTTCTACCGCGATCGGGACCGGTTGCGCCAGGCCTACCGGGTGCTGCACGGCAACTGGCGAGGTCTGGAGTTCTTCGCCGCGGCGGTGCGCGGCATGGACGCGCAGGCCGAGCAGACCTTCCTCGCACGCCTCGCCGAGGTCGAGGCGGAGGTTCAGGCCGACATGGCGCTGGCGAGCGTCATCGCCCACCGCAGTGAGGCTGAACGCGCGCTTCTCGAGCGCCTGCCTGCCTACCGTACCCCGGTGCCAGTGGAGGGCATCGTCAAGCTCGCCTTGGACCTGCCGCAGCCCCGGCGGCTGCTCGAAGGGCTGCTGGCCGTGTCGCTGGTCGAGCAGCGCGAGGCCCCCGATTTGCTCACACGCGAGTACCAGTGCTCCCCGCTGGTCGCCGAGTGGCTGCGGCGTAGCGATGCACCGGACCCAAGGCCCGATTGGCTCAAGGCGGCCGCCGCCTACCAGGTCTACCTCCACCGGCACGAGCGGTCCACCCTCACCCAGGCGGCGGCCGCGCACGAGGCACTGCAGCTTGCCGGCGAGCAGACCGCCGCCGACCGTTGGGCCTTGGACTGGATCGTCGGACCGCTCAATCGGGCCGGCCTCTACGCGACCTTGCTCTCCGATTGGCTGCCCGCCATCTGCCGCTCGCAGATGCCTGCTGAGCGCGCCGAGGCCCTCGGCCAGACCGGCAAGCAGCATTTGCACACCGGCGATTACGAGAC